>JALTPW010000584.1 GCA_026999335.1 Chromatiales bacterium | reverse complement strand
CACGCAACGTCAAGGGCAAGGCGATTCTCTATGCTGACCGCATGACCAAATCGATGCAAAAGGCCATCGACGTCACGGAGGTGCGCCGGCAAAAGCAGATGGTCTACAACGAGGCACACGCTATTACGCCAACGACCATCAAAAAGAACATTGCCGACGTACTGGAAGGGGCCTATGGCGGTGCGGCACGTAGCAAGCCATCGGAATATGCCAAGGTGGCGGAGGAGGTCATTGAATATGCCGCCATGTCACCGGCCGAGGTAATGAAGCGTATCAAACAGCTGGAACAGAAAATGTATCAGCATGCGCAGGATCTGGAATTTGAGGAAGCGGCGCGGCTGCGAGATGAAATCGACCGGGTGCGGGAGAATATGCTCGGTGTGCGGGAGGCGGCGTCGGGGTAAGGCCGCCGCCATATTGAAAAAAACGTCGGCGGCCCCTTGTAAAATTTTGCGTCGATCTGTATCTTACGCGTTCTCTTCGGAGGCGCGTAGCTCAGCTGGTTAGAGCACCACCTTGACATGGTGGGGGTCGGTGGTTCGAGTCCACTCGCGCCTACCACTTTTTTCTCCCCCCTTAACTTATCAGTCCTTAATAAACTATCCTGCGGCAAGCTATCTCGTTGCGCTTTGCTGCGCGAAGTGGGGCGTTACACTGCCGTTTCAGACGCTTGAGAAACTGCCTACGCAGCAAGCTGCGGGGAATTCAATCCAGAGCGATTTAATCCCACGAAAAAAGAAAACCCCGGACTAGCCGGGGTTTAAATTGGGTTTTTCTAGGGGGTTATCAGGGAGCAATCTTTTTACGCCGGTAGGCTATTCCTGCGAGGCCAAGACCCATTAGGGCAAGGGCAGATGGCTCGGGGACTGAGATAGCTACCACGCTTACATTGTCCAACCCAATGTAATTGCCGCTATAGTTTGCTCCTATTCCGGTAAGTTCAATGATAGTGCTTGTTGAATCCGCCACAAATAGCATGGAGAATGTATCCCATTGGTCTGTGCTAGTTGCAGTAGTTGAGAACGTGCTAGACGTAGAGTTGGCGGAAGCAATGATAGAGGGGGAGCCTCCATAGGTCGTAGAACTGCCCAAGTCGAAAGAGAGCATATACGACTGCCCTGCGACAGTAGATATAATCGATTGTGCGACCCCACCTGAGCCCCCAGGTGAATATGTTGTCAGGTCAAGAAAATAGTCGCCGTCGCTAGCCGTAAGGCCCCAATAATCATCGTAAAGCCAAGCAATGTTGCCGGTTACAGTCCAGTCAGACAGTACTGTGGATCCGGCACCCAAAACCATCGTCTCTTGGCCGTTATCTACAAATAGCAAACTGTCTTCCTCAAAACTCCCATTGGAAATTAAATTGGCGCTTGATGTGCCAGTCATCCCAAGCATGCTTAGCCCTATTGCAATCAAACATAAACGATTAATTTTCATGCTGTACTTCCTCCCTGAAACTTGAACATGGTATTTCCTAAATACATCGGACTATCCGTATTTTGTCGTTTCTTCAACCCAAAACACGGTTAGATCTCTCGAGGTCGACTATTTCCGGCCACGAATGGTATAAGCAAATATCGCACCAAATGTTAACTTGTCAGAATAATCAAACCGTTATATTTGCTTTTATTTTTTATATCTGACAACAACAGTAGGAGTGTAAAAAATCCCGACAATTTTTTGCCCGTTATTCATGAGGCTCTTGCAAAATTATTTCACAGTAACGAAGAATCAATAGCTTATGACAGAAAGTGTACCGTAACTCATTGATTAGTTATGAAGATAGTATCTGTCTTTAAGGGTGTTGAGGGGGACAGAAAAGGTAATAAACTACCCCGTCGCAAACGACTGCAGGGTGGGTATTGTCCACCATCTTCTTCGTTGACCCAGGCAATGCCCTTGGTTACCGGCTTGCTGTGATGGGAGGCAGGGGCGATGCGCGGTGGTGGTTTCTCGGCCTCAATGTATGTTTCTCAGCATTTTTCAGCTTAAGGCGTGTGCCGCCAAAAAATGCACCATTCCTTACTTGTAGGCAGATCGCGTGCCGGTCAGTTTTTCTCCACGAAGGCCGTGAGCAGAGGTTTGCGTCGGTCACCATCGATGTGTTCAAGAAAGCCGATGCGGCGTTCGACAATCTGTCGACGATCCTCGCTCACCAACGTGCCCTGGCCATCAAGGTAGGGGAAATCCAGCTGGCATTGCCAGCTTCGTCTGTCGGTGTTTAATCGACGTTCGGTGAATGACCTTCTTTCCTCCTGCATCAAAAACCTCTCCCCGGTTGTGTAAATCCGTTTTTGCTGAGTTAACGGCAATCAATATCACATTGAAAAAACGTCAGATACAGAATATACCTAATGCTTATACTATAAAACCCCTAGCGATAAACGGAGTAGTTTCCCGACCAACGGTGGCTTTATGTGCGGGGCGGGTTTACAGATTGAGCTGCTTTTGTATCTCGGAGAACGGTCGTATCCATGGCGTCCATTTTTGCATGGAGGCAGGGAGTTTTTTGATGGCGGACGTGGCGGCAGCCTGGGAGGGAAAGTTGCCGTAGATCAGGTGGTGCCATTTGACACCCTTTTTGTTTCTTGCTTGGAAATGAATCAGGGTTTTGCTCACACTGCCGGAGGCCGCCAGCTGCAGTATCCACGGCAAGTCCTTGCTGCGTGCCAGCTGAATGGTAAAGTGAGAGGGGTTCTGTTCTTTGATCCAGACGATGCCCTTGGTCACCGGCTTGCTGTGGTGGGGGGCATGGGCGATGCGCGGTGGTGGTTTTTCGGCCTCACTCACCGGCATGTCGACGTTCAGTCTGCCCAGTGCCGCGATGGCCTGTTTCACCTTTTGCCGGCTGGCGATACGCAGCCAGTATTTGGCCTGCTCGATATCTTTGCTGACTCCCCGGCCCTCCGCGTAAAGAATGCCAAGGTTGTATTGCGCATAGGAATAGCCTTGGTTAGCCGCCATTTGATACCAGATGGCGGCCTTTTTTGTACTGGCGGGGCCGGCTATTCCCTTTTCATAGAAGACGCCCAGATTATTCTGTGCAATTTCGTGCCCCTGATCCGCCGCCTTCCGGTACCAGATGGCTGCGGTTTGCAGATCTTTCTTGACCCCGTTGCCGGTGTGAAACATCCAGCCAATGCTGGCCTGTGCCTTGGCATAACCGGTGTCGGCCAGGGGTAGCCAGGCCTTGTAGGCCACTTCATATTGACCGAACAGGAAGGCCATGCGGCCGGTCTCGTAGCGGTCTTCAATGACGTTGAGTGGCAGTTCGTCATCGTCATCATCATCTTCTTCATCGATTTCGGTGTAACCGCTGTTTTCCTCTTCAGCCGGCAGGGCTTCGTTATCGGCGGCGGATAAAGAAAAGGGGAGGTAAGCCAGGAAAAGCCCAAGGAGGAGAAAGAGAGAGATAAATCGCATGGAGTGTCTGATTGCTGTGACCTGCATGATCCGTCGGAGGGTTAAGGGCGTTTCTAATCATGAATTGGGGCTCTGCGTTGTACTTCCCTCGACAGGCAACCCGCCTGATCTCAAAAGTACGCTTTGATTTTGCACGGAGCGTAAAGCCAGTAATCACAATCCAGATTAGAAGCGCTCTTCAGTATGATGTGTTTTCCCTCGTAAAAAGAGGGGTATTTATGCCGTTGATTATACGGGAAAACCCTGAATAATCAGACTGATTTAGTATGCCGTTGTGCAGAGAGTGTGACAAGTTGATTACTTATCGGCTGCACTTCAGCCCAGCTGTAATTCTTATTTGGCACCAAACGTGCTTCTACATCAAGCACATCAAGCGGTAACCTTCCAGAGACACCGGCGCAGAACGCATT
>JALTPW010000583.1 GCA_026999335.1 Chromatiales bacterium | reverse complement strand
GGCCTTGGGGTCGTAGAAGTAGGCGGGACGAATGCCGGGGCCAGCGGGCTCAGTACGTGGTGGAGCGGCAGAGGGCCGCAGGTGTTGCAGACCATCGAGCAGGCCGATGGCGGGCTCTTGACGGCGGTATTTGGGGTTGATCTTGAGGAGGGTGTTGGGCAGGTAGAGGGGCTGTGCGGGCCGGGGGGTGAGGTAGGCCATCCGGCCTTGTTGTAACTGCTGCCGTACCACCTTGGGGTTGTCGCCGGGGGCGATCAGCGCCAGAAGACAACTGCCATTGAGGTGGTCGATGGCGGTGTCGATGTAGCGGGTCTGTGCGCGGGTGATCTTGTTTGTTGGAATCAGTTGGGGACTGTCCATGCAGGGGTTCCATGTGACGGGCTGACGTGACGGGGAGAGAGTTCCGGCAAATTCTAGGGAAGTTCAAGGCCCGGGGGAAGGCGCTTTTCCGTGAAGGGTATTTTTGCACATTTTTTAGCCTCCTGCCCACCGGCCACCAGCCTTCCGCGTGGGCACGAAAGACGTGCCCACCCTACCTGCTGGAATACATCAGCATGTTTTATAACTCAAGTTTCGGGGTTCAAAATCAAGAGGATTGTGACGACAACAGGTTGAATGCACAAGATATCTGCATGGAAGTGCAGCGCAAAGTTGAGTGAAGCAGGCAAACAACGATCTTGCCTTTATTCTGCAAAATCAAAAGCGCCGACGGCCGGTGCCATGAACGCCGACAGACCCACTGAAGCCGACAGGGTTTACAGAGCACTACCGTGATCCACAGGGTGGGCACTGCCCACCCTTTTCGTGAACACTGGACGCCAGTACCGGTGGGCGGAGCCCACCCGACACTCTGCGCTTAGCGTCGATCAGTGCCGTCAGCGGTTCCGGGCCATTAATGGCATAATTATTTGATTTCAATTCCTTATTTCAACTCCGTAAGGGTGAGGCCTTGACATGATGTCATTTCCAGTTTCACCCTGCCTCGCCGAACCTGCTGACACTGTT
>JALTPW010000582.1 GCA_026999335.1 Chromatiales bacterium | reverse complement strand
TACATCTCTACGGTTAAAAAGCAGGGGCGTAATGTCTTCGGTGCATTGAGTGATGTGTTTGAAGGGGCTACGCTGATTCCTCTACCAACCAAAAGCTAAGGGCTTAGCGGGTGGGCTGAGTAGTTACGAAAACACTATAAATACAGTTGAAATGGCTTTTCCCTAACCATCAGCATTAACTTAGAGTCAAGCATAAGGCATTGTTTTTATTAGAAACATACCCTTAAGGAAGTGCCATTCGGGACAGACCACGGTTTCGATGTTAATTTCGTGATAAATGATGATCATGAAGGACGGTGATCATGGATTGATCAATGAGATCCGTGCGGCTATGAACGAAAACTATGCACTGGGAAGTTCTCAGTTTTAGGTGCAAGTCGTAACGACATCGGGGCGCCGGGTTATAGCGGGAAAATCTGTGTACCCGAGCAGGAGAGAGGAAAATTGAATCACTTGACTTGCTTCAGTGATGGATAGGGAAAAACCGTGGTCTGTCCCCTGTCGCAATCTCTGACTCAACCTGATCGGTGATGCGCTGGTCGCCGCCGGAGAATACAGCGAAAAACACCTGCCCCCTCACCCCTCAACACCCCATCCTCTTTCCACCGGGATCTTAACACCTTCAGGTTCGGCTACCAGGGCCCCGACGGCAGGGTCAATACCCGCGATTGTCCTGCCTCTGGTCAGTGGCGGAAGATGACTCGAAGTACGCAGAGAAAAGTGGCAGGTAATGTGTGACAGTATTAGACGGCTGGCAGGTGAGAAAAATGTACACTTTCGGTATCGTACGCGCCTGATCGTTTTTTCACCGCCTCCTAATCAACGACACGAGTACCTGCCATGTCCAGTCAGCCGAGCAAAGACCTCGAAACCTTCGATAACCCACATCCCGAGCGCGATTACACCATTCGCATCGACGTGCCGGAATTCACCTGTCTGTGCCCCAAGACCGGACAGCCCGACTTTGCCAGCTTTCATATCGAATACGTCTCAGATAAGCAGTGTATTGAGCTGAAATCATTGAAATTATATATGTGGTCATTTCGTGAGGAAGGCGCCTTTCACGAGGCCGTCACGAATCAGATCCTCACTGACCTGGTGGCCGCCTGCCAACCCCGCTTCATGCGCCTGACAGGCAAGTTCAATGTGCGTGGTGGCATCTACACCACAGTAGTCGTCGAACATCGCAACGCAGACTGGGTGGCGCCGGCAGCGGTGACATTACCGTAAATACTGCCGTAACCCTCCAGCCAAGGGGCATAGAGGTATGGATACTCCACTCTATATCGGCATCGACCTCGGCACCTCCGGCTGCCGAGCCATTGCCGTCGATGACAATGGCCAGCCGCGAGGCGAGGCCAGCGTCGCCCTGCCCACAGCAAAACGTGACGATCCACGCTGCGAGCAGGATCCGGCACTGTGGTGGCTGGCAGCAGGCGACTGCCTCGAACAACTGCTGGCACAGATTCCGGCCAGCGAGGTGGCGGCCATCGCCGTCGATGGCACCTCCGCCACCCTGCTGCTCACCGATGCCGATGGCAGACCGCTGGGCCCGGCACTGATGTATAACGATAGCCGCGCCACCGCACAGGCCGCACGCATCACCGCCGTCGCCCCGGCCGACACCGCCGCCCAGGGCCCCACCAGCGCCCTGGCCAAGCTGCTGTGGCTACAGGATGAAGGGCTCAGCAAACAGGCCCGTCACGCCCTGCATCAGGCCGACTGGGTCGCCGCACAACTTAGCAGCCGCCTCGGTACCAGCGATATCAACAACGCCCTCAAGCTGGGATTCAATCCGCAGACAAACACCTGGCCGGACTGGCTGGATACGCTGCACATACCACGCTCTCTGTTACCCGAAGTGGTCACCCCCGGCACCCTGCTGGCCCCGCTGAGCACGGACAACGCACAGCGCTTCGGCCTGTCCACGGACACCCTGGTGGTCGCCGGCACCACCGACAGCACCGCCGCCTTTCTCGCCACCGGCGCCTCACGCCCCGGCGAGGCCGTCACCAGCCTCGGTTCGACCCTGGTGTTAAAAGTCATCGCCGAGCAGCCCATATTCGATGCCCGCTACGGCATCTACAGCCAGCCGCTGGTGATCGATGGCCAACAACGCTGGCTGGTAGGCGGCGCCTCCAATAGCGGCGGCGCGGTACTGCGGCGGTTTTTCACTGACCGGCAGATGCGCGAGCTGACGCCCCACCTGCGCCCCGGACGACGCCTGTGTCTGGAGTATTATCCCCTCCTCGCCCCCGGCGAGCGCTTTCCCATCAACAACAGCCAGCTCATACCCTGTATGACCCCGCGCCCAGACGACGACACACGCTTCTTTCAAGCGCTGTTGGAAGGCATCAGCCGCATCGAAAAACGCGGCTATGACTTGCTTGCCGAGCTGGGTGCACCCTATCCTATCAGTGTGCGCAGTACCGGTGGCGGCGCAAAAAATCCGGCCTGGACAGCCATACGCCATTCGCTGCTCGGCGTGCCCATGCTGACCGCCAAGCACAGTGACGCCGCCATTGGCGCTGCCCTGCTGGCCCGTAGCGGCGCGACAAGGCATTTCCAATAACCGAGGTACCTCATGAGTAATCCCATCACCGGCGCCGGCTATTTTCTGCGCGGCCTGAAACTCATCACCCAGCCGGGGCTGCGTCGCTTCGTAGCCATCCCCCTGGCCATCAATCTGTTGCTTTTCGGTGGCCTGATCTGGTTCGGCGCCAGCCAGTTCGAGGGCCTGCTGAACAGCTTTATGCCAGAATTGCCCGGCTGGCTGCAATGGGCCGAGTGGCTGTTCTGGCTGCTGTTCGGTGTGTCTGTCCTACTGATCCTGTTTTTTGCCTTTTCCCTGCTGGCCAACATCGTTGCCGCCCCTTTCAACGGGCTGCTGGCCGAGGCCGTGGAAGTACATCTCACCGGCGAACAACTCGAAGGTGATGCCGGCTGGAAAAAGATGATGGCCGAGCTGCTACCCACCTTCATCGACGAATTGCGCAAGCTGCTCTACCTGCTCGCCTGTACTATCCCCTTTCTGATCCTGTTCCTGATTCCTGTCATCAATATCATCGCACCCTTCGCCTGGTTTGCCTTCATGGCCTGGATGTTGGCGTTGGAATATGCCGACTACCCGATGAGTAATCACGGCCTGCGCGCCGACGAACAGAAGCTGTGTCTGCGCAAGAAACGCCTGATGTCACTGGGTTTTGGCGGCAGCGTGACCCTGGCCACGATGACGCCGGTGCTGAATTTTCTGGTTATGCCCGCCGCCGTGGCGGGCGCCACGGCGATGTGGGTGGAGCAATTTCAGGGACAAACGGGGGAATTAATCGAGGATTAAGCGGATCAATCCAGCGCGCCGAAGCGGGTCAATGCAGCCTGCGGATGAAAAAACCACTCGGTACTGAACAGATGTGCCACGGCACGGTCACGCAGCCGGTTCATGGGCAGAAACCCAAAGTAACGGGAATCGGCACGGTTGTCGCCCATGACGAAGAGGTGGTCGGCGAGCACAGTAACCGGCGTAAAATCGCGCGAACGTGCGCGGGTGGTTAAGGTAGCGGTGGCCATTGAGCTGTTCCGCGATCAAACCATCGCGCTGCAGATGGCCCAGCCGCTGACCCTTTAAAAACAAGAAACCGCCCCGGATCTCAATCTCATCACCAGACAGACCGATCACACGTTGGATCAGCGTGTCGTCCTCATCCGTGAGGGGGGGGGGCTAAAGGTGACGATATCGCCGCGTTCCGAAGTGCCCTTACAGCAGGTCACCCGTCAGCGGCCTTTTGAGACCAAAGGCGGTTTTGTCCACGGCCAACACATCGATCACACCGATGGT
>JALTPW010000581.1 GCA_026999335.1 Chromatiales bacterium | reverse complement strand
GCCTCGGCCGTGGGCGCAATCTTTGCACCACACAAGTAGGGGGCGCAGCAGTCCGTAAATGCTTGACCACTGCCACAAGGGCAGTCTTTCGTTTGAGTCATTTCAAAGGCATCCAGTAATAATTGGAAAATTTATTTTCATTAACTTGGTCAAAACCACCGTCTTTAGACGGTGACTTTGATTTTCATGTGTTGACGCATGCGCGTTGATGACGTTAGCCATCAGCACCGAATGCGCTAACCCACCTACTTTAGTCGGTGGTAGTTTAGTCATCCGTGGCGACAAATTGCAGTGACAGGGAATTGATGCAGTAGCGCAGGCCGGTCGGCGGTGGGCCGTCGTTGAAAACGTGGCCAAGGTGGGCGTCGCAATTTGCGCAGCGAACTTCCGTGCGGCTCATACCCTGGCGGTTATCAAGAATTTCGCGGATCGCCCTTTCATCGATGGGCGCCCAATAGCTGGGCCAGCCACTGCCGGAGTCATATTTCTGTTGCGCCTGGAACAGGGAAGCATGGCAGCAGACACAGTGATAGATGCCGGGTTTATCGAGCCGATAGTAGGTGCCACTAAAGGCCCTTTCCGTACCGCCTTCGCGGGTGATGTGATATTGCTCGGGTGTGAGCCGGTCTTTCCAGTTGTCTGACATGCCGCCATTCTCCCGTTATCTTCGGGTGACGGCAACAGGCGAGTGCTCCATGCGGAAAGTTATGTCACTGTTCGCTTCGTGAGAAGGCGCATTTCTGCGTTGGTAAAACTCGACATGGAACCCCCATTGCAGCGTTTTACCGCCTTGATATGCACCTCCTCACTGTGCTCCTTAGTCACAGAACTTTCCGCATGGATCACTAGCACTCTTTCACTGTACTCGCGGGCAATCGAATCCAGAATGTCGCACCGCTTCCAACATTGTTGCGCGCGCCAATCAAACCATTGTCAAGGGCAATGAGTTGCTTGCACATAGCCAGGCCAAGTCCGCTGCTGCTTTCGTTGCCTGTGGGCCGGTTGCTGAGTTGGGCGTGTTTGATGAACAACTGGCTGAAATCATCCTTGTCGAGCCCCGGACCGTTGTCTTCGATTTCAACCACGACATATCCACTTTCTGTACGGGTACGCACCACAGTGTGCGTCTGTCGTGGAGAGAATTTCAGCGCATTACCGATAAGATTGTCCATGATTTGGCACAGACGGAATTCATTGGCCTGAACCGATGGCAATTGTTCGGCAAACTCACTACTCAGCACGATACCCTTGCGGGCGGCATAGTCCACATTTGCCTGCAGAGATTTCTGCATTGCCTGATTGAGGTCGAGCACACGCCGCAGTGGCTCTTGGCCATGACCCAGTCCTTCCTGGTCGAGGAAGCCGCTGATCACCTGTTTCATGTTCTGCCCAGTGCGAATCAGCAGATCCAACAGCTCATCGCTATCTGCGGGCATAGCGCCCGACTGTTGTAATTCCTGTTGCATGGTTCCAGCAATGTCCATCATCACCAGCAGCGGTTTTTTCAAGTCGTGACTGGTGAATCGCACCACGTCTTCCTGCATCGTGGCGAGCCGGCCAACACTGAGCTGGGCCTCAATGCGTGCCAGGGTTACCGGCAGCCGCAGGGGCTTGGCGAGATAATCGTTGGCACCGACGCGCAGCGCCTCAACCAGACGCTGTTCCTGATCCTCGGCCGTCACCATAATGACGGGCAGGGAAAGTTGTGAGTAGCTGCAACGAATCCGCTGCAATGCCTCGATACCGTCCATGCCGGGCATGCGAATATCGAGCAGCACCAGATCAAAATGTTCGCGCGCGATCATCGCCAGCGCTTCTTCACCATCTTCCGCCAGCGATATCCGATAACCATAGCGCTGCAATTGCAGGCGCATGAGATCGCGGTTGCTCTCGATATCATCCACCACCAACAAATGCTGGCTGTGTTCCGCCGGGCTTGTTACAACTGACTCCATGCAGGCATCTATGCGTGTTGTTTGACAAAAGGGAGGTGACCGCACGACACACCCACTGCCTGTGGGTATTTCCGTATCTCCCATCCTATCGGCAGGGTCTGGTCAAGCTTGATAAATACCCGGACTGACAGCCGGAACCGATGAGCGAAATAACGCCCGGGCAGGGGGTTAGCAACATCGGTAGGCGAATGAGCGGTCGTTACAGGTCAAAGATCAGCATCATCAGCACAAAGGTTGCCGCAGCGGTCAGTGCCGCCAAGGCAACGATCTTCAGCGAGGAGGAGGGGGAGACGTCACCACGGCGTAAGGGCTTCATACCCTGCGTCGGTGGCGTGTGTTTACCAATCATGTCACTGGGGTCTTCGATATCCGGCAACGCTTCAGCCGCCGGCTCTGGCGCCTGCACCACGCGGTTGTCACTGACCAGTGACGGGCCCTTGCTGGCCACCGCCACATGCGGCGCCGCAACCTGCGCCTGGACAGCATTCACCGCGGCGGCAGGTGACGCAGAGGCGGTATGCGCCGCGGCGGCAGGCGGTGCCTTATAGACGAACCGTTCCGCTTGATGGTGTTGTGCATCCGCCTTCTTCCTCAACACCTCGGCTTGCGATTGATCGATCATCCGGGTTTCGTCACCATCCGTGTGGGAGCTCACCACGCTTTCACCTTGAAACAACAGCTGATAGTGGCCGATGGTAAGCACGTCACCATTGCGCAGGGTGTGGGTTCTCACCTTTTTGCCGTTGACGGAAGTACCGTTGGTACTGCCGAGATCCTCCACATACGTCGAACCGAACACGGTGACGATCTGCGCATGACGACCACTCACCGTCAGGTCGTCGATACACAGGTCATTGTCGTGATTGCGGCCAACGCTCAGCGTGCCCTGTTCAAGATCGATTTCGTCGACCTTGAAATTCTCCCGATTGACGATGATCTTGGCCATACCGTATTGCTCCTTAGCTGTGTCCATAAAATCGATACTTCAATGGCAGACTATAACTCCATGCACACAGCGTGAAAATGCCGGAAACGGGTATCATATGCAAGCATTAACCCGGCGACAACCCGGCGACGATATGGGTTGCGTTCAACCGGTGTATGCCCCTTGTAAAATTATATTGTCCAGGGATTCAAGAATAACCCTGAGAACACAGTCTATATCGTCGCCAGGTTAATAACATGCGCCTTTTTCGACCACGGGCTGCCTGTAACATTCAGCTTGCGGTAGACTCTGCGTTTTTTCATGGCGAAACTGCTACAAAAACAAGGGCTCCCATGGCAGAACACAAGCTCCGACGGCGTCTCAATCAACTGACCGCCAATGCCCAACACGGCCTGCTCGCAGGTGCGCACATCGGCCTGGAAAAGGAGAGTCTGCGCGTCAGCCCGGACGGCCAGCTCGCGCAGACACCGCACCCCACCGCGCTGGGCTCGCCACTCACCCACCCGCTGATCACCACCGATTACTCCGAAGCCCTGACCGAATTCATCACCCCACCGCTGGCGGGCACCGGCGAGGTACTGGCTGCCCTGCGTGATGTACAAAGCTTCGTCTACCGTCAGCTGGAAAACAACGAACTGCTATGGGCCACCAGCATGCCTTGCGTGGTGGCCGGGGAGGACAGTATCCCCATCGCCCATTACGGCGATTCCAACATCGGCCAGATGAAGACCGTCTACCGACGCGGCCTCGGCCATCGCTACGGCCGCCTGATGCAGGTCATCGCCGGAGTACATTTCAATTATTCGCTGCCAGCGGCCTTCTGGCCCGTCTACCAGCAGCTCGAAGGCGACCGGCAACCGCTGCAGGATTTCATCTCCGACCACTATTTCGGCCTGATCCGCAACCTGCAGCGTTTCGGCTGGCTGGTGCCCTA
>JALTPW010000580.1 GCA_026999335.1 Chromatiales bacterium | reverse complement strand
TACTTTGAAAGTGCTAAAAGGCAATGTAAGTGTTGTTCTTTTATGATATGACAACCCTTTACTTTGAAGCTTCTGATGAAGATGACTTGCGCAAAACAGGGTTTAGTAAAGACAGCAAGGCTCAAAAACCACAAATATTCTTAGGGCTACTAGTTGGGCTTGGTGGTTATGCAATTGGCTATGATATTTTTGAAGGTGATACTTACGAAGGGCATACCTTGATTCCATTTCTTGAAAAGATCAGCAAGAAATTCAATTTAACCAAGCCCATAATCGTAGCCGATGCAGGGTTGTTATCTAATGAAAACATCAAATTTCTACAGGAGCAAGCCGAACTATACAATATAGTCATGAAAAAATTCTAGGTGTCCCAAAAATGAAAACAGGAAGAATGGTAACGAGCTGTAGAATAGAAGGTTACGTTATTGGGTGTTTATTTTTGGGTTTATTGGTAGGGGCTTTGTAACTGGTGTAAGAAGTTTATTGGTTTGAGCAAGATGGTCAGACCAGTTGATTGATGAAGAAGCCCTAATCATTAAACTTAGGTTCGAAAAGTGTGAACTTTAGTAAATTTTCATCAAAATTCGGGTTAAATTCATTGTTTTCAGAAATATACAAGCCTTTACTTCCTACAAAATAATTGTCAGGTAAAAACTCCTGTTTTCCGCACTTTTTTCAAAAGGACTTATTACAGGCTGTATTAGTTGATTATTTTCGATATTGGGTGTCCCATAGGTATTTTTGGGTGCGTTTTTACGAAAAAAGGCCAACAAATCAAGGAGCACCTCTATTCAGATCATTTCTAAAACCTCTGGAACGTATAAAGTTATTAAAACGGTTGGGTGTGCTCATACTGAGCAAGAAGAAGCTAAGTTAACTTTTCTAGCCAAGCAGGAGATAGAGCGGTTGTCTGCCCAACAAAAACTATTTGTTTCTGAGCAAGATACAGTAGTGGAGCAAGTTTTTACCTCCCTAAGCAATGCTAGCATCAGAACAGTTGGGCCAG
>JALTPW010000579.1 GCA_026999335.1 Chromatiales bacterium | reverse complement strand
CACATCAGCGAGCGTCAACGCCGCTGGATGAAAAATGAGCACCGGCCCTTCGGGTTGCCTCTGAAAAAACGCCATACCGCGTTGTTCGTCGTTCATTTGGAACCACCAAACCTCTCTCCTCACGCCTTGTCTGGCGCTTTTTCAGAGGCAACAGGACTGTCAAAATGATTGAGAACACCCCCTAAGGCTATCTGACCTCAATGCTGATAAGTCCCCATCAGCTGTGCCTCAGCCAGTACATGGCCGAGCATGGCCTGCAACACTTTGTTCTTAGTGGCCAGCCCCAAATCGGGCAGTTCCGTGTCCAGCGCGTACAGCTTGAAAAAATAGCGGTGCCTGCCCACCGGCGGGCAGGGTCCGCCCCAGCCTTCGCGCTTCCAGTCGTTGAGGCCCTCGCGTGTGCCCGGTGGCAGGTCGGCAACACCAGCGCCCTCCGCCAACACCACCACCGACGGTGGAATGTTGTAGACCACCCAGTGTACCCAGGTCATCTGCGGCGCGGCGGGATCCGGTGCATCGGGATCGTCGACAATCAGCACTAGGCTCTTCGTGCCTACCGGCACACCCTCCCAGTGCAGGGCTGGCGAAAAATCCTTACCATCACAGGTGTATTGCCGGGGTATCTCGCCGTCATCGACAAAGGCGGGTGATGCAATCTTCATGATCATAATCTCTCCCTCCGCAGAAAAGGCATATCGCCCATTGTGGCAAGCTGCCGATCCACTTCATCGACAACTATCCTGAACAGAAGCATGTGGTGAGACTGCCATATTAGCTCGCTAGCCTACAGCAATTTCTCGTCATCGGCCGAACTGGCAAACGGCTCGACGTACTTGCGTACCAGTTCCTTCGCCAATACCTCGGCCTGCTCGCGCTGTGCCTCATCCAACTGCGTCAGGGCGAACTCACGACTGCTGTCCGCCACGTCATTACCCTGCGTAGTCGCCGCCGTCAGCCAGGCATAGGCGCGCACGTCATCCTGTTCCACGCCCTGACCTTTACCGTACATCAGGCCCAGATTCAGCTGCGCTTCCATGTAACCCTGTTCGGCGGCCTGACGCCACAGTTCGGCGGCCTTGGCGTAGTCCTTCTTCACACCTTGACCCTGGTAGTAGAGTCCGCCCAGCGCCGTCTGCGAGCGGGCGTCACCCTGCTCTGCCAAACGCCTCCACCAGTGCGCCGCCTGACTGAAATCCTGTGCCACACCCTGGCCATAGGCATACATCTGCGCCAGATTGATCTGCGCCGTAATGTTGCCCTGCCCGGCAGCCTTGCGGTACCAATAAACGGCCTTGGCATAATCCACGTCGCGTCCTTGACCCTCGAAATACATCCAGGCCAGACTTTGCTGGGCGCGCTCATCACCCTGCTCCGCCAGCACGGAAAATTCCTTGAAGGCCGTGTCGAAATCACCAACATTGGCCGCCTCGACAGCCTCGTCAAAACCGGCTTGCGTCAGCGACACCGGCATCAACAGCATGACCAACAACATCCACTGAAAACGAAAAATCTGCTTCATGAAACCACACCTGGAAAATACAAAAAAAATACAAAAAAAATACAAAGATTAAGAGCAGGCATTCTACGCCAGAGAATTGGGAAGGAAAAGTCACCCCCCTTTGTTTTAAGGCGGTAAAAAAAGGCCGCAAAAAATACCGCAAGAAAAAAGGGACGCCCCTCCCGGGGCGTCCCTTTTTCGCTGCGGCGCAAATAACGCCGCGTCCACCACTCAGGCTGGAACGGCACTGCGGCGGCGTCCGCCGCCGCCCTGACCACGACCGGCGCCACCGGCCCCAGCGCGGCTGCGCTGACCACCACCGCTGCGACCACGACCGGCACCGTTACGTCCATTGGGGATGGGTTCGGCCTTGATGCTCGAATCGGGCGCAAAGCCATCGATCACCTCCTTGGGGATTTCGCGCTTGAGCAGACGCTCAATGTCGCGTAACAGCTTGTGTTCATCCACGCACACCAGCGACATGGCCTCGCCCTCGTTGCCGGCGCGGCCGGTGCGGCCAATACGGTGCACGTAGTCTTCTGGTACGTTGGGCAGTTCAAAATTGACCACATGCGGCAGCTGGTCGATATCCAGGCCACGGGCGGCGATATCGGTGGCCACCAGCACACGGATTGAACCCTTCTTGAAGTCGGCCAGGGCGCGGGTACGCGCGGCCTGACTCTTGTTGCCGTGGATGGCGGCGGCGCTGATACCGTCTTGCTCCAGCTGTTTGGTCAGACGATTGGCGCCATGTTTGGTGCGAGTGAACACCAGCACCTGCTGCCAGTTACCATTACCGATGAGATACGACAACAGCTCGCGCTTGCGTTCGCGATCCACTGGATGCACCACCTGGGCAACACGTTCGGAGGCGGTATTGCGACGCGCCACTTCGATCAGTGCCGGCTTATTCAGCAGGCCATCGGCAAGGCGCTTGATCTCGTTGGAAAAAGTGGCCGAGAACAGCAGATTCTGACGCCCCTTGGGCAACAGGGCGAGGATCTTGCGGATGTCGCGCAAAAAGCCCATGTCGAGCATGCGGTCGGCCTCGTCCAACACCAGGATCTCCACCTGCGACAGGTCGAGGGTGCCCTGCTGCACGTGGTCGAGCAGGCGCCCGGGGGTGGCGATGAGAATATCCACACCGCTGCGCAACTTGTTGATCTGCGGGCCGATCTTAACCCCGCCGAAAATCACCGCCGAGCGCAGGGGCAGGTGTTTGCCATAGGTCGACACACTCTCAGCCACCTGTGCCGCCAGTTCACGGGTCGGGGTGAGGATCAGGGCGCGTACCGGGCGGCGGCCCTTGGGCGCGGGCGTGCTGCTCAAACGCTGCAACAGCGGCAGGGTAAAACCGGCCGTCTTGCCAGTGCCGGTCTGTGCACCGGCCAGCAGATCGCCACCCAGCAACACCGCGGGAATGGCCTGGGCCTGCACAGGGGTGGGATCCGTGTAGCCCTGTTCAGAAATGGCACGCAAAATTTCGGCCGACAGACCGAGGGTATCAAAAGACATGAAATAAACTCCGGGGATTGGCCTACCCGGCGTAACATGGCACGGGACGGTCTTAGGCTGAATCTTGCTGATTGTGTTCGCGATGCGCCCAAGACGCTTTGTCAACAGACAGGCCGCGAAGGAAAAAAAACAGGCACAGACCGACGTGTGCCAGAAATGTCACTATAACAGAAATGGCGCCGTTTGCGGGATTTATTCCTCCCCACAAAATATAGGCGTGGGCCATGCCCGCGATAAGTCTTGTCAAAAATGGGATGAAACGCAGAGGCGCAGAGGACACAAAGAAAAATCTGCTCAAAAACTTTTACGTCTTCTACGCCTCTGCGTTCTTTACGCTCTTTGGCGTTCTTTGCATTAACTCTTACCGCCGAGAAAGGCGCATCACGGGCATGACCCACGGTATCGATGAATATTTCCTCGGCCCGCCAACAGCAAGGCTATAATCCATCCCCAATCACCCAATGACACGGAGCCCTCATGTTCAAATGTAACGAATATTTCGACGCCAAGATCAAATCACTGACCTTCCGGACCACCGGCAAGCGCTTCGGCGTGCCAAGCGACAGTGCCTTTGATGTGCGTGTATTGACCGCTAGCGCCTATTTTTGCCTGTACGGCTGAGCCCGTCTCAATGTTGCGCATCAGCCACAATGTGGCCATTCCCGATCACGAAATCACCCTCAGCGCCATCCGCGCGCAGGGGGCCGGTGGGCAGAATGTCAATAAAGTCTCCAGTGCCGTACACCTGCGTTTCGACGTGGCCGGTTCTTCACTGCCCGATTTCTACAAGCAGCGCCTGCTGGCCCTGCACGACCACCGGCTCAACGGC
>JALTPW010000578.1 GCA_026999335.1 Chromatiales bacterium | reverse complement strand
TAGCGGTGGCGGCCACGGCGATCCGACGCCGCGCCGTGTACCGCGCCAGTGCGCTGGAGGGCAGGAGTGTTTTTCATATGGGCCGACGCGGTGCAGCTGCGGCAGCGGAACTCGATCAATTGATCAGCGAGGTAATTACACATGACCGATAAGGATGCGACACGACAGAAGCTCGTCAATTCCATGCGCAAGACCAAGGCGGGAGTCGCTGCCCAAGCCGATGCGCCGATGAAGACTGACGCTGGCACCCCGGTGAAGAAGACATCCAGGTCGAAAAAGCCTGCGGTAAAGCCGAAGCCTTCAGCGGTGCAGAACAAACCCGTCCAGCCCGCTGCCTACCAAAGCCGTCGCGTATGGCCGGATTGAACATCGTCGTCTGACATCCTCACCCAGTGTTATACCCGGGTCGCTATCGGCTTGCTGGGTGCTGTTGTCGTTATCAGCAACGACGTCTCTTTCGCTGTTGGCAGCGTTTTGTTTCCCTCGTGTCTCGACAGGCTTGTAGCGCCAGCTGGAACTCCGCCCCGGGGTCGATAACAACGCACTGGTACAACAGGCTCCAGTCCAGGTCGAATGGCTGATCCAGGTTAAAACCGCAATCTGCGGCAGAGCCCCCAGAGTTAGTGGATAAATAAGCCGTAGAATTTACATGATCAAATTAAGAACCTATGTCTACATCGACTCGCTGCAACCACAGCTGGCCACCTATATGGGCACGGCCTCGCAAGGTTTTCTGCCAGTGCCGGGTAATGCCTGCCTGTGGATGGAAATCTCTCCGGGCATGGCGGTACATAGGCTCACTGATGTTGCCCTGAAAGCAACCCGGGTGCATCTCGGATTGCAGGTTGTCGAGCGTGCGTTTGGTTCCATGGTGTTTCATCACCGTGATCAGAGCGATGTGGTCGAGGCCGGTAGTAGTGTCCTCAACGCATTGGGTACCACGCTGGAATCACGCCAGAAGTGCCGCATTGCCTGGAAGGAGACCGTGCGTTCGATCACCCCCGATCATGCCGTTCTGATCAACCGGCAGGATCGTCGGGGTTCGATGATCCTGCCGGGCCAGAGCATGTTTATTCTTGAGACAGAACCGGCAGGTTATGTCGTTTATGCCGCCAACGAGGCCGAAAAGGCCGCCAACATCACCCTGGTGGATGCCCGTGCAGTTGGCGCGTTTGGCCGGCTCACACTGGCGGGGAAAGAGGCCGACATCGACGCCGCCGCCAATGCCGCAATACAGGCTTTAAATAATCTGTCCGGCATTTAATCCGGACGATTCTTCAATCACTATCGACCGAGAGAGAGATGCACCGACAACAGCTTTTGCAGTTGCTTGCGCGCTATAAAACGCCCTATTTGGAAGAGGCGGCGATGGTTGAGCGTACACGACGTTTCATCCTGCAACATGAAAACTGTTTTGACCGTAGCCTTGCGCCCGGTCATGTCACCGCTTCAACCTGGGTCGTCAACCCGACACGCAGTCATGTATTGATGCTGCATCACCGTAAACTGGACCTCTGGCTGCAGCCCGGCGGCCATGCCGATGGCGAAACCGATATCGTCAGTGTGGCATTGAAGGAGACCGCCGAAGAGTCCGGCCTCGATGCATCGCAGATCAAACTGTTGAGCGAAGATATCTTCGATGTGGACGTGCACACCATCCATGCCAGTGAGCACGATCCACGCCACGAGCATTTCGATCCCCGTTTTCTTGTCGAGATTGATGACCGGATACCGTTGCCTGGCAGTGATGAAGCATACGAGGTTCTCTGGGTACCTCTGGAGCAGGTATTGCGTTTCAACAATGCCCGCTCACTCTATCGCCTGGTGCAGAAAACCCGTCGGCTTACGGTATGATGCAGCTTCGTCCTAAAGGAAGCCTGATACAGCCATGGTTGAGCGTGGGGATGCCTTAAATCGGGTAGATTATCGACCTGCTGTGACAGCCTCTTCGTAAGGTAACGCACGATGCCACTCGTTGATATGAAAGATATGCTCCAACACGCCCATGATCATGGCTATGCCGTTGGGGCGTTTGATCTGCTGAGCCTGGATTTTCTGCAAGGCATCATGGCGGCGGCGGAACGAGCCCGTGCACCGGTGATCCTGAGCCTGTCCGAATCTCACTTCGACGATTTTGATGTCGAGCTGATGATGCCGGCGGTGGAGGCCGCCGCAGGCCGCGCCTCGGTGCCGGTGGCCATCCAGCTGAACCACTGCGCCGGCCTTGATTCAGCGGTACGTGGGATCAACCGGGGGTGCAACGGAGTGATCGTCGATGTCTCTCATCAATCCCAGCTTGATCCTGTTGCCAGCTCCCGTGAAATCGTGACGATGGCCCACGCCTGTGGCGTGCCTGTAGAAGGCGAACTGGGTTATTTGTTGGAGGGCGAGGGTGCCGAGCGGCATCCCGGCAAAATTGCCGATACCACGGTGGCGGAAGTCCAGACCTATGTGGAGGAGACTGGGGTGGATTTTCTCGCTGTTTCCGTCGATTGTGTGACAGGCAAGCCGACGCTGGATTGGCAGCGCCTGAAACAAATCAACGAGGCCCTGGGTATCCCGCTGGTGATCCAGGGTGCTAGCGGGCTTTCCGATGATCAGTTCCGACGGCTGATCGGCAGCGGCGTGGCCAAGATCAATGACGACACGGTGCTTGCTGACATTGCCGGGGCGACGATCCGTAACGCTGCAAAATCCTGTCATGACAGTGATTACACCGCTCTGCTGGCCAGTGTCCGTGCGGCAATAGCGACAGAAGCCGAACAGGGTATGCGCCGATGGGGTTCGGCAGGGCGTGCCGCCGAAGTATTGTCGTGCTGCCGGTCGTGGACGCCAGTGGAGCATTTAATCATCTACAACGTAGAAGGTCTTGATGAAACCGGCGTCGAGAGGATGATGGCCGAGGGTCGTCGGGTGCTCGGCGCCATCCCCGGCGTACGTGAGGTGGTGACCGGCAAGGCGGTGCAGGAGAAGGCAAAGTACCGCTACACCTGGCTGGTGCGTTTTTGTCATCCGGCCGTCATCGATAGCTACCGAGAACACCCCGACCACGTCGCCTTTGCCGACGAACTGTTCCGGCCCGTGGCCGGAAAGCAACGCATCAGCATTGATTATCAAAGCGTGGAAACGGTTTTTTCAATGTAAAATCACCATCCTATTGTGTGTTATGCAGAGCGGTGATTTTATGAACGATGATTCTATTTCTGAACCCTGTGGACGTATTGCGTCCAGAGAAATTCTGATATTGACGGGAGAAAAACAATGAAGCCACTGGTCGGCATCATCATGGGTTCGACCTCGGACTGGGAGACCATGCGCCATGCTGCCGAAACCCTGGAGGAGCTGAATGTGTCTTTCGAGGCTGAAGTGGTCTCTGCCCACCGTACCCCGGACAAGCTGTTCCGCTATGCCGAAGAAGCAGAAGGGCGCGGTATTGAAGTCATTATTGCCGGTGCCGGAGGCGCGGCGCACCTGCCGGGCATGACCGCATCCAAGACTGTGTTGCCGGTACTTGGCGTGCCGGTGCAGTCAAAGGCCCTCAACGGCATGGACTCGTTGCTGTCTATTGCTCAGATGCCTGCGGGCATTCCGGTGGGCACTTTGTCCATTGGCCGGGCGGGTGCGGTCAATGCAGCGCTGTTGGCGGCGGCCATGCTGGGGAACAAACACGCAGTGATTCGCACCGCGCTCAAGGCGTATCGCCTGCGTCAGACAGAACGGGTTCTGAGCCACTCTGATCCAAGGGATGGAGCCTGAGCATGAGGGTCGGTGTTCTTGGCGGTGGGCAGCTCGCTCGCATGCTGGCCCTGGCAGGCTATCCGCTGGGGCTGGAGTTCGTTTTTCTTTG
>JALTPW010000577.1 GCA_026999335.1 Chromatiales bacterium | reverse complement strand
CGTCATCAGCGCGCATGAGTCAAAACATGCACATCAAAGTCACCGTCTAAAGACGGTGGTTTTGACCAAGTTAATGGAAAATAAACAACCCCGCAGCAAGCTATCTCACTACGCGAAAGCGGGGTAAAGGGTGTTGACTGAGTCTTGAGAGACTTGGCATACCGTCATTCCCGCGCAGGCGGGAATCCAGCATGCAGGGAACTTCAAGCGCTCTGGATGAATCGCTCCGACGAAAACCGGCTCCCAATCTCTGGATTGCGGCTAAAAACAGGCCGCAATGACGATAATCGCAACACCAAAAGTAGGCCAGTTGCGGGGAATTCGCCCCAGAAAGATTAAAAAAAAGGGAGGCTTGTTGCAAAACGCACGCAAACAATTGCCGCATAATATTTTCATTTTGCCGCTGTAGGCGGTGAAATTCTTACACTATACACAGCATACTTGACGCACTTAATGAGAATCATTACCATCTAAGGAGGTCTAGTCAGCAGGGTTCTCACGATGAAAACAAAGTACATCCTTTCTGCTCTACTGCTCGGCGTAAGCGCCATGCTTTCGAGTATCCCGCCCGTCGTCGCCGGTGAGGCGCTGGTGATTTACTCCGGGCGCAGTGACAAGTTCGTCAAACCCGTCATCAAAGTCTTCACCGAGCAGACCGGCATTCCCGTGATCCTGCACAGTGGCAAGTCCACCGCCCTGCTCAATAAGCTGAAGCTGGAAGGCGCTGTCACCTCGGCTGACCTGTTCCTCAGCAACGACGCCGGCAACCTGCAAAAGGGCAGCGACTTGGGCCTGTTTCAACCCGTCAGCGCCGCCCTGGCCGCCCCCATCGACAGCAACTACCGCGCCAGTGACAACAGCTGGATCGGCCTCTCGGCTCGTGCCCGCGTGCTGGTGGTGAACACCGGGAGCGAATGGGCGAATAAGCTGGATTCCGTGTTCGACCTCGCCGATCCGGCACTGAAAGGCAAGCTGGCCATTACCAATTCCAGCAACGGCAGTTATATTGCCGGGGTCACCGTTTACATGCTCGCTGCCGGCCGGGAAAAGACCCGCCAATGGCTGGAAGGCACCAAGGCCAATACCGAAGGCAAGGTCTTCAACAAGCACAGCAAGATCGTCAAGGCGGTGGCCCGAGGCAAGAAACAGGTGGGGCTGGTGAATCACTATTACATCTACCGTCACCTCGCCAACGACCCGGATGCGCCGATCAGGATCGTGTTGCCGGATCAAGGCCCGGAGGACATCGGTGTGGCCTGGAATGTCGCCGGCATCGCCATCAGCAAGCACAGCAAGCAACGTGTACAGGCCGAAAAACTGGTGGCCTTCCTGGTCTCCGAGGTGGGGCAGAAGATGTTCGCCGAGATCAACATGGAATACCCCGTACGTGACGGCGTGCCCGCCGCCGGGCAGGTGCCGGCAGCCGGCAGCTACAAGGTAGCCGACATACCGATGGCCGAACTGGGTCGGCAACGTGATGCCACCCTGGATCTGATCGAAGCCGTGGGCATGCCTTGATTTGGGCGTGATACAGCAATTCCAGGGTTCCCACCGAAGTTTGGCAAAGGGAAACCGTGGGAGCAGCTTCAGCCGCGACCGTATTTTTGAACGATACGTCGCGGCTGAAGCCGTTCCTACGGGTGGATATATTCCAACCTGGGCACAGGCATGACCACCCGATCCCGCTTTCGGCGGCCCACCCTGCGCCTTTCCCCCCTCGCCACCCTGGCCACAAGTGTGGTGCTGGCGGCCGCCATCCCGCTGCTGTACGTGGTCTGGAACAGCCTACAGCTGAGTGCTACGCAATGGCTGGGACTGTGGACTTCGCGCCTGCCGACACTGCTCTGGAACACCCTGTCGCTGGCCCTGCTGGTCGCCCTCGGCAGCGTCCTGCTGGGTGTCTCCAGCGCCTGGCTGATTGCCCGGCGTGAATTCGTCGGCCGTCGTCTGGCGGTATGGCTAATGGTGCTGCCCCTGACCATCCCGACCTATGTCTTCGCGCATATTTATACCACCCTGCTGGAAGACGATGGCTGGCTCGGCCAGCTGTGGATCGCCCTGTTTGGCAGTGACCAATACCTGCCCGATCTATTTAACGTCTGGGGCGTTACCCTGATTCTAACCCTGGCGGGGTTTTCTTATGTTTTTCTGCTTGCGCATTCGGCGCTGGGGATCTCCACCCGTAGTCTGGAGGAGGCTGCATGTATCCAGGGCGCATCGCGTACCGAGGTTTTCTGGCGTATCAACCTGCCTCTGCTGCGCCCGGCCATTGCCGCCGCGCTGGCGGTGGTGGTGCTGCACGTGTTGTCCGATTTTGGCGCTGTGAGTATGCTGCAATATCAGACTTTTACCCTGAGTATTTACCTGCAAATGAGCGGCCGCTTCGACTATCAGGCCGCCGCCGGCCTGTCGCTGGTGCTGGTGCTGCTGAGCCTTGTTTTTCTGCTGTTGGAGCGTTTTTTCCGCAGCCGCCAGCGCTACTACTCGAGCCGTCAGTCGCGCCGTCAGTCGCGCCGTGCCGCAAACGTATTCGAAACCATTCTGATCTGGAGCTGGCTGGGGCTGATCACCCTGCTGGCCTTCGGCCTGCCGCTGGCGTGGATGTTGAGCTGGAGCTGGGTGGCCTGGCAGGAACAGCTGATCGACGCGGAATTCTGGGGTTATGCACGCAATTCGCTGCTGGTAGCGGTGCTGGCCGCCAGCGTGGCGTTGATCGCCGCCCTGCCGGTGGCCCTCTATCATGCGCGCAAGCGCAACCTGCTGGGCGGCGCTCTGCTGCAACTCTCCAGCATCGGTTTCGTGCTGCCCGGGCCGGTGATCGCCCTCGGCATCCTCAGTTTTTTCCTCGCTCAACTGCCGCTGCTCTATGGCGGCATGGCAGCCCTGGTGATCGCTCTGGTGATCCGTTTCCTGCCACTGGCAGTACAGTCGCAGGATGCCGCCATGGCCCAGCTCACCCCTTCTCTCGAACAGGCCAGCCGCAGCCTGGGCGCCGGGCCGTTGGAGACTCTCTGGCGCGTCACCCTGCCGATGATCCGCGGCGGCATGGCCACTGCCTGGGTGCTGGTCTTCATTGATGTGTTGAAGGAACTGCCGGCGACCCTGATCCTGCGTCCCACCGGTTTCGATACCCTGCCGGTGCGCATCTGGATCGAGGCCAGCGAGGAAATGCTGGAATTGGCCGCCCCGGCGGCGTTGATGCTGGTGATCGGCACCCTGCCGGTGCTGTGGATCATGTTGCGCAGTGAGCGACGCTGACATGCAGTGACGAAACAGGTGCTACCGGCATCTACCTGCTGACAAGCCGGGGCAGCGGCTTTCCACCATCTGGGCAGGTTGATCTACAGTTAGGCCTGTGAAATCCGGGGGAGGCGGCACGATAAGCTTCCGAGTTTCTGCGCAAACTATTGAAATAATAAACTTTTAACCCGGGATAAGGGGACAGATAAAACTTACAAAACCATACATGTAGGGTGGGCAGGTTTTTCATGCCCACGTGGAATATGCGTCAACCGCGTGGGCACAAAAAACGTGACCACCCTACCAGGTTTTTTGTGGGGAGCCGTCAGGCTCTGGTCGAGTAGATGGGTTCCTCTAACTGCTTATGATCGTGTTTGTTTTCACTGTTTCCGGCTGGTTTCCCACCGGTGTCACAATATCCTCTCCATACCATCATTGTTACCACACCCCTCACAGAACCGTGCTGGCGCTATTTACGCACACGGCTCCTCGACAACACGCTTCACTTTAAAAGGACAATACATCCACCATTTTTTTGGTGATATTATCGATACCGGACGCAGCTTCGTCCTTTAGCTGCATAAAGCATTGCCAGCAGTAGCACCTTATTTC
>JALTPW010000576.1 GCA_026999335.1 Chromatiales bacterium | reverse complement strand
GGCCTGACCGTTGAAGCGCTTGGTCACGAGACATCGTGTAATGCCGATCTCATATTCTGCCTGAGTGCAAAAGACGTGCTGGCTTGGCTTGCGAACTATTGCGCAGCAGCGCTTTCGCTGTCTTCTGCCTTGGGCAGTTCGACCGGGGTGATCAGCACCACCAGGCCAAACAGCGGATGGTCGAGGTAGTGCAGAACCCTTGAGCGCATACGCCGGGATTCCCGCAGGCGAAAACCACGCACAGCCGGCCATTCCTCCAGCCGGTAGGCGGGGCCCTGGGGCTCGTAAAGCGTGGGGTAGGGGCGGTCATACCACAGATCGAAGTCCGGTATCGGTACTGCGGCCTGTTGGGTGACGGGAATGCGATAGATCAGATCCGTGGCCAGATGCAGGTAACGGGCGACGCTCAGTCTGACCGTGCCGATGAGTTCCGGGTTGGGCGGGCCGGCATGGATTTCTGCCTCGGACGGGGGACGGCCGTTGATGATCAATGGCTTGGTCATGCCGTCATAGAGCAGCACCGGGCGCGCACGTGCACGCTCATAGGTGGGTTGGCGCCAGGCCACATGCAGCAGGGGTTCAAAACGCGATGAGCGGCGCAGGCGTCGGGCGGTCTCCTGCAATTGCCACTCGGACTCATCCAGCAGCTGAAACGCGACAGGGGGCTCGGTGGTATCTGCGACGGGGGCTTCTGCGCTAGAAGATTCCACGGTGATTGTTTCATCGATCATTTCATCCGCCACCTGCGGGGCGATCTCCTGCGGCAGGCGCAGTTCCAGCAACGCCTCCAATGGCAGGTCGGCACCGATGATGGCTGGCCATTGTTCGGCATCCAGCGCCTGCGGGCTGTTGTGGGCAAACAGTACCAGTTCTATCTCGTACCAACGGGCATCGTCCTCTTCATTGTTGCTGGCAGCCATGGTCATGCTGGAGAAAATGGCCATCAGCAGCCCCGCGAGCCAGTGGTTCTTGGTAGTATGTGCGCCTGTCAGGAATGTAGTTGTCTTCGGCATTTATCCGTAATATCCAAAATATCCAAGGAAGCTGTTTTATGCCCGTCCGCTCTGTTTTACGCATCGGTCATCCCACGCTCGGCCAGCCGGCCAAGGCCGTCGCCGAGTTTAACACGCCGCAACTGTACGCGTTGATTCAGGATATGCTGGATACCATGGTGGCGGAAAACGGCGTCGGTCTGGCGGCGCCACAGGTCAATGAGCCACTGCGCCTGATTGTTTTCGGTATGCAGGACAATCCGCGCTATCCCGGCCGTGAGCCGATACCCACCACGGTACTGGTCAACCCGCATATCACCCCCATCGGCGATGAACAGGAGGGGGACTGGGAAGGCTGCCTGAGTCTGCCGGGGATGCGCGGTTGGGTGCCACGTCACCTGCATATCGTCTATACCGGCTTTGATGCCGGGGGGCGGCCCATCGAGCGTGAGGCGAGTGGTTTTCACGCCCGTGTGGTGCAGCATGAATGCGATCATCTGGAGGGCATCCTGTTCCCGCAGCGGATGCCGGATATGCGCCGCTTCGGTTATGAGCAAGAGCTGTCCGCCGCAGCGGATAGCCACGCGGAAAGTCACTGAGAGACAACCCCACCATGACCGTTCCTTCCGATGTCGCCGCCCGCATCCGCGCGTTGCGTAAACAGCTCAATGAGCACAATTATCGCTACTATGTGCTCGATGATCCGGAGATTCCGGATGCCGAATATGATCGCCTGTTCCGCGAATTGCAGGCACTGGAGGAGAAATATCCGGCACAGGTGACAGCGGACTCGCCCACCCAGCGCGTTGGTGCCGGGCCGCTCAAGGTCTTTGGCGAGGTGAGGCACGCCGTGCCCATGCTCTCCCTGGGCAATGCCTTCAGCGATGAAGAAGTGCGCGATTTTGGCCGCCGTATTGCCGAAAAACTTGGTTTGAGCGAGGACGAGATTGACTTCACCGCCGAGCCGAAGCTGGACGGCCTTGCCATCAGCTTGTTGTACGAGGCGGGTGTGCTGGTGCGCGCCGCCACGCGTGGTGACGGCATCACCGGTGAGGACGTGACACAGAATGTACGCACCATCTCTTGCGTGCCGTTGCGCCTGCGCGCTGAAGCGCAGCGGCCTTGGCCGCGTGTGCTGGAGGTGCGTGGCGAAGTGTATATGCCGAAAGCCGGATTCGAAGCTCTTAACGAACGTCAACGCAGGGCTGGCGAAAAACCCTTCGCCAATCCACGCAATGCCGCCGCCGGCTCGCTACGTCAGCTTGATCCAAAAATAACCGCCGGCCGTCCGCTGGCCATGTTCTGCTACGGCATCGGGCAGGTCGAAGACGGCCAGTTGCCGGATCGGCACAGTGCCATTCTTGCGCAACTGAAGGACTGGGGTCTGCGGGTCTGCCCGCAGATCCGTCGCGCACAGGGCATTGCTGCCTGCCTTGATTATTATCGTGATATCGGTGAGCGCCGCAGCCAGCTGGGTTACGAAATAGATGGTGTGGTGTACAAGGTGGATCACATCGATCAGCAGGCGGTGTTGGGTTTCGTGTCGCGCGCGCCGCGCTGGGCTATCGCCCACAAATTTCCCGCCCAGGAGGCCTTGACCCGTCTGCTGGACATCGACATCCAGGTGGGCCGTACTGGCGCCATTACGCCGGTGGCGCGGCTGGAGCCGGTGGCGGTGGGGGGGGTTACCGTCACCAATGCTACCCTGCACAACCAAGACGAGATCGCGCGTATGGATCTGCATCGGGGTGATACGGTGGTGGTGTATCGTGCCGGTGACGTGATTCCCAAGGTGGGGGGCGTGCTGTTGTCACGCCGTCCAGCGGATGCCAGACCCTTTGTGATGCCGACCCGCTGCCCGGTGTGCGATTCCGATATCGTGCGCCTCGAAGGTCAGGTGATCGCCCGCTGCAGCGGTGGTCTGTTTTGCCCGGCGCAGCGCAAGGAAGCCATCAAACACTTTGCTTCGCGACGGGCCATGGATATCGAGGGGCTGGGCGAAAAGCTGGTCGAACAGCTGGTGGATCGGGATCTGGTGCATGATCCCGCCGACCTATATGCGTTGAGCGTGGAACAATTGACCGGCCTGGAGCGTGTAGCACAGAGGTCGGCTGAGAATCTGCTCGCTGCGCTGGAGAAAAGCAAGGCGACGACCCTGGGACGTTTCCTGTTTGCGCTGGGTATTCGCGAAGTCGGTGAGACCACGGCACAGAGTCTGGCACAGCATTTTGGCGATTTGCCGTCCATCGAGGAGGCCGACCTGGACACCTTGCAGTCGGTGCCGGATGTGGGGCCGGTGGTGGCAAACAGTATTCATACCTTTTTTCGTCAGGTGCATAACCGCGACGTCATCGACAAGCTGATCAGTGCGGGTATTCACTGGCCGAAGATAGCGGTGAAGAAACCTGCAACGCTGCCGTTGGCGGGTAAGGTCATCGTATTGACGGGTACCCTGCAGGGTTTGTCACGCAGCGAGGCGAAACAGCGTCTACAGGCGCTGGGGGCGAAGGTGACGGGCAGCGTGTCGAAAAAAACCGATTGGGTGATTGCCGGTGAGGCCGCTGGCAGCAAGTTGGAAAAGGCACAGGGGTTGGGTATCGAGGTGCTGGATGAGGCGGGACTGCTGAATTTGTTGCAGATTAATCCGGCATCGATATAGACCATGTTGAGGATTTTAAGTGTATTTCAGATCAAGGCAGTGTATCTGCCAATAGTGGTTGTATTGGCAAGTGTGATAATGCCGGGCAGGCGTATGCTGGAAGTCCCTGATCGATTGTTTTTTGCAATTGATGCCGGATTGATAACTAAGGATGGGTGCGACGATGCGAAGCTGTGAGACTCCTGAGGGCAGTCTGTTTGTACCGCCTGCGATGTGGCGGTTACTGC
>JALTPW010000575.1 GCA_026999335.1 Chromatiales bacterium | reverse complement strand
ATGCGCCAGATAAAATAACTGCCAATACCTACAAAACCGGCAATTGCCAGTACCCCTGTCATCTGGACAATAAGTAATGAAAGGTCGCCGGTATATAAAAATCCACTTTCCAGACTGAACAGGCCCACGGCCAATGTCCCCCAGATGCCATTGATGAGGTGCACTGGGATTGCGCCAACCGGGTCATCGATGCGGCGTTTGTCCAGCAGCATGATGAAATAAACAACCAATACTCCGGCGATAAGACCAATGAGCACGGCGCCACCTGCACTGACATCGGCACAGCCGGCGGTAATGGCAACCAAGCCGGCCAGTGAGCCATTGATGATCATGCTCAGGTCGGGTTTGCCAATAAGGACTTCGGCGGCAATCATGGCGCTAAGCACGCCGGCTGCGGCGGCCAGTGTTGTGTTCAACGCGACCGTTGCAATAATGTCACTGCCCGCTGTCATGGCGCTTCCAGCGTTAAATCCGAACCACCCGAACCATAGAAAAAACATTCCCAATACCGCCATGGCCTGATTGTGGCCCGGTATGGGCATGACCTTACCATCACGGGTAAATTTCTTTGCCCGTGCACCTAACACGATGGCGCCCGTGAGTGCAGCCCATCCACCCACCGAATGAACAACCGTGGAGCCGGCAAAGTCGACAAAACCGATATCACCAAGCCATCCACCGCCCCATGCCCAGTGCCCGACAATTGGATAAATAATCGCGACAAGTACGATAGAAAAGGCAATGAAAGCGAAAAATTTTATTCTTTCGGAAACCGCACCTGAGACAATGTGCGCCGAGGCCGCGACAAACATGAGCTGAAAGAATACTTTTGCATAAAGCGGCAGTGCCGCCCAGCCGAGGGCACTGTAATCACCAAAATAATGTTCACCAACTGCCGGGCTGTTGTCTTCCCCTGACAGCATCCAACCAGTGGTGCCCATGAAGGAGTTCCCATCGCCAAACATTAAACCAAAACCCACTAACCAGAAACTCAGACTTGCAATGGCAAATATAACGATGTTTTTTGCAAAGATGTTGACAGTATTTTTTGCTCGGCAAAGCCCCGCCTCCAGCATGCCGAAGCCTGCATTCATCATGAAGACCAGAACCGCCGCGAGTATGATCCACACGGTATCGAGCGATATCGCAATAATCGCTATATTCTCAGTAGAAATCATTGTCGATAACCTCTTGTCTAGTTTTGTCCATAATAATTGTCCGATTTTTCTTCAGGCATCAGTGGGCCCGGTTTTGGAGAGGCTGTAACTGATCTGAAGCTTTTTTTGTGACATTGTTGGCAGGTATCGATGGCATCAATGGAAAGAAATTTGATCAGATGGTTTCCCGGTGTATGCCCCTTGTGGCAGGTGGTGCATGAAATTTCATCCATCGGCCAGTGTTTTTCTTCTGCATGAAAGACGACATTTTGATCACCCTGTCCCGTCTTGCCACGCGTGTGGCAACCGAGGCAGACCTTTTTGGATGGAAATTTTCCTCTGTTCTGTTGGGATCGATGGCAAGCTTCGCAGCCTGAATCCCTGTCCCTTCCTCTGAATACGGCGCCATGGAAGCCGGCCAGGGTATTTGCTTCATGGGACGATGCCGCAAAATCATCCGCAAGCTCGCTGTGCAAATGGCAGCGCACGCAGCTTTCATCAGCGGCTACCACAGTAAGCGGTAACAAAAACAGGAGCAGTGTCGCCATCAACAGGATCCGTCGAGTTATATTATTTCTCATCGGATTTTCTCTCTTTCGACTCAATCTCCATCAGTTCAAGCGGGTGGTCATGCTTCATGACCGTGAGATTTGTTCTGCCGGTCAGCCAGGACTTGTCCATGGGGAAAACATCGGGATTGAGGAATACATGGTAGAAGTGCTGTACGAAGATGACCAGCACCGCCAAAATTGCTTCCCAGCCGTGAATCAATTGGGCATAAAAAACAATCTCAACGGGAATTTGACTAGCGAGTGGAGAAAAATTCCACATCACAAGCCCCGTTGATATAACAATGAATCCACCGATAACCGTGGCCCAGTATTCTACTTTTTGATACCAGGTGTACCGATACATCAGTGGCATTTTGTCTGTTCGTCCAAACAAATAGCTGGTATGCAAAAATGCATCGATCAAATCTTTCTTGGACAGAAATATTTTTCCTGGCGGCTTTAACTTAAGCAGATAAGGCAGTAGATGAATCACTGCGAGTAGCATAAATACAATGGCCGCAATGCGGTGAATGACCGAACGCATTTCTTCTCCGCCTGATAGCCAAACAGCAGCCTCTGACAGAACGGACTCAGGGTATTTTAGTGACAGCCCTGTCGCCGCCAAAATAATAAACGAGAGGGCCCAGAAAAAATGCTGCAGACGCCAGGATAAAGAAAAGCGTTTAACGCTTTTTTTCCGGTCACTATCTACGACGGCGTTGTCCTTGGTCTTTTTTATATAATCGCGGGTTGAAAGCAGGGTGAAGAAGCCGACAATGCCGATAATCATGGAAAGGTAGGTGGAGTTGATCAGGGCGGCGATCGAGAACGGCCCGGCGGCTACAGGGTCTCTGAAATGTGTTATTTTCCGTGTGGAGTCCTGGCTTAGATTTTGTATCAGGATGGCATCCACGCCAAGGCCGGCACTCACGGCTTCACCATGGCAACCCGCACATAGACCACCGACATTGTCGGCATGGATGAATGAGGCGGGATCGTCCGTCGGCAGTTCATGGCCCCGATGGCAGTATATGCATGTCGGCGCCAAGGTGTTTCCCAAATGAAATTGCTTGCCGTGAAAGGTCTGCATATAGGAGTTGCGTGCATCCTTGTGGCATCTTCCACAGGTTTTTACATCACTGCCACGGTAGAGCTTTGACGATTTGCTGCTAACCAATGGTGCTGCATGGGGGTCGTGACAATCAATACAGCTGACACTTGGCGTCTCACCCTGTGTATTCGCCAGGCCATGCACACTGTCCTTGAACTCTGTCAGTCTGTCCTCATGGCAACTGCCACAAACATTGATAAAATAGGCCCTGTTTTTCTTGCTTCCGGGTTTTTCCACCATGGCAGCATGGGCATCGGCCTGTTTTTCTGCGGTAATTGCTGCGTAATAGTCCGGGCTTTGCAGGTCTTTTTTCAGATGACAGTCAATACACGTCACACCTTCCGCTGCATGGCGGCTGTTTAACCAGGATCTGACGGATTCATAGTTTGCAGGGCGCTTGCCGGCATCGTGACACTTTTGACACTCTGCAGAAGAATCGCTGTGCTTGTTCGCAGCGACAGATGTGGGGGCGGGATCAGCGCCGACATCTGATGTCTGAGCTATGGCAGTGGATAAGCACAGGCTGGCCAGCAGTATATATGCGGCCCTGAGTATCATTGCTGCCGCCCTTTTGTGCGGGTCTCTACGGGTGCATCGTTGAACGATATACCGGGGCAGGCCCAGTGGTTTTCGTTTGCCACGACAGCCGCTACAAAACGATGATCGGTCTGGATGCCGCTCTTTGTGCTGACCGCGCCCCGTAACGTTGCCATAAGGCTTTCAATAAACCCTGGCTCAATCACTTCTTTTGCAGGAGATGTCGATGTATAGGCATCATGACAGGTTGAGCACAATGCCGCTCTTTTGACGGATTTCAGATCCGTGACGCTGTGATAACCATGAATGTCTCCAGGGTCATAGACGGCCTGGCCATTGACGACAGATTCAACACTGTGACACATGACACAGGTGACGCCATCGTGATGTCCCTTCCCTTTTACGATATTATTTGTTGCGGTAAAGGCATTACCACTAATCACTATCCCGGGTGCATGGCATTCGAAGCAATAGGTACCATTCTTGGTTTGCTTTTTTTCCAGATAGTCTTCCAGGCAGCGGC
>JALTPW010000574.1 GCA_026999335.1 Chromatiales bacterium | reverse complement strand
TCTACCGCACGGCATCGTTTACCAAGCCCACTGCCCTGTATCATGCCCTCTACACGGCGGCACCGGGTGAGGCTGGTGGTGGCACGGAGGTCTCGGGTGGTGCATATGCGCGTGTGAACCTGGCCCCTGCGGATGCCAACTGGGATGCAACCCAGGGCGGTAACACAGGGGCTTCGAGCGGCACGAGCGGCCAGACGGCGAACAGCGCGGCAATCACTTTCCCGACGCCGACCGCCAACTGGGGGACCATCACACACTTCGCCCAGCTCGATGCGGCGACTGGTGGGAACATGCTCATCTACGGGGCATTGACCAACTCCAAGACGGTCAACAATGGAGACCCTGCCCCGTCGTTTGCCGTTGGTGCCCTGACCATCACCTTCGCATGACGACATATGACGACATACGTCAAGGACCCTGACGCGGTCCTGGATTACAAGTGGGACTGGAAGGCAAAGACCAACGGCAGCGGGACGAGTGACTGGCTCGATACGACAGAGACCATCACGGCCTACACCGTCACGGCAGACACCGGGATCACAGTGGACAGCTCCAGTATCACAGACAGCAATACCAGCGTGACAGTCTGGCTTTCCGGTGGCACGGCTGGAGCGAGGTATCATGTCTCTTGTCGCATCACGACGAGTGCAGGTAGGACAGACGAGAGGACTATCACGGTAAGGTGCGAGGAGAGATGAGAAAGACATCTGCCCAGCGAGGATACGGGAGCGCATGGCAGAGGGCCCGCAAGGCATATCTCCTGGCCCATCCACTATGTGTCATGTGCCAGGAGGAGGGCAGGACCACACCGGCCGAGGTCGTCGATCACGTCATCCCACACAAGGGAGACCCAGACCTGTTCTGGGATCAGGAGAACTGGCAGGCCCTGTGCAAGCGCCACCATGACGCAGCCAAGCAGATGGAAGACAAGGGTGACGTGATAGGATGCGACATCACCGGCATACCCATAGACCCTGATCATCCATGGTCAAAATGAAAACAAGGGAAGGGGAGGTCAAAAA
>JALTPW010000573.1 GCA_026999335.1 Chromatiales bacterium | reverse complement strand
AACTACACCCATTACTATTTGACCCATGATTTTGATTTGGAACCAGGTGTTATCGCGTTCCTCTATCATCGACGCTGGGACATTGAGAAATATTTTGATAATTTCAAGAACGATATGGCGAACGCCAAGGCTTGGGGAAAAAGCCGTAAATGCATCGAGCAACAAAGCTTACTGGCCATGGCTTCATACATTTTGATGCGACTATTTATTGATAAAAAATCCGCTGATCTCGGCATAACCGATGGCGATACCACCCAAAAACTGAAACATGATGCCAAGAAATCAAGCTATATAAAGAACCGCATTGGCATTGCATATCGAGCATTTTATACTGTGCTATCAAAGGTGACACGCCAGATATGGCGCTTCTTGAAAAACTGTTTTGCCAAGAAGAGTTCGCCAGCGCTCTATGAGAGGCAATTTAGACCGCTTTTAGAGAAGTACCTCTGAGATGGGCCGGACACCAATGTAAACTGCTTGCACTTGGTTCCTTTAGAAACTGCATAGGCTTCATTAAGTGCGCCCAGCACATCACCTGCAACAAATCCGCTTATCTCATGAATATTTACATGCTCATTTTGATCTCCGTAGATGAAGCGCCATTTGCTGAGCGCCAGCGCGTTGATTTTCCTTAGGTATTGTAGGGATTTTCCTTGTTTTTGCTCTGCGTCTTAATTTCAATGACTTTTATAAGGTTTTTGCGCATTCACTCGATTGAGCGCACCGCTTCAAACAGGGATTTAAGAACCTCCTCATTAAACTGGCAGGGAGCCAGAATTAGCCGCGCGCGCTAGTTGGTTAATATTGCTGGCAATGTGGGACTTGCCTAATGCACCTAAAAGCTTTACGAGCTTCTTGTGATCCGAGCTCGCAGTTTCACCGCGCATGCGTGTTTGTGGCATCTCGGACATATCTTCCTTGAAGATCAACCACCTTATTATATGCAGCCAGCGACCTGCCTGCCGAAAGTCTTGCACTCATCGATCAGTAAAACGCATAGAAAACGGTGGTGGGTAGGATTTG
>JALTPW010000572.1 GCA_026999335.1 Chromatiales bacterium | reverse complement strand
TAGGTGCAATTGCCACCTGCATCACTGGCAATACCGCCGTTGCAACTCGAACGCGTGTTATAGCTATAATCAGGGCCACTGCGGTAGCTACCGCGATATCCCTTGCCATCAAGGTCGATCATAGACGTCGCGTCAACTGTCAGCGTGCCTGCAACATCCAAGCTTAGTTTGTAGACTTGAGCCGTACCTGTATTTGAGATCGGCACAGAAAGATTTGCTGAATTTTGTATCGATACATTTCCGTGCACCACAATCACTGGATCATCAAGTGCAAATTCTACACTCGTGGCATCAACGCGAAGGTCGCCAAGAATTTCAAGAGATGGCGCCACAATTTTCCCGCCAGTAACGCTACTAAAGGTTAAGCTGGGAACGAGAATAGGCTGGGTGACACGCAGACTGCCGCCCAACATGAGGAAATCGGCGCTATCTTGATCCAACCGGCCAAGGCTAAGAGTTGCATCAGGTTCGACCGATGAATTCATTCCATCCAGTACAACAAGACGATCATCGCCAAATTCAAGCCAGGCACCTCCGGTAACTTGTACCGTCTGGAAGGTATGCACACCGGCCAATTCATTACCAAGCACACCTAACAGGTTATCTGTCGTGTAAATCGTAATGACACTGTCTGTGTTACTGATGACGCGATAATGCGTACTGGCAGCCTCACTCGCATCGAGATCGACCTCAATTCCATCGATGCCCCAACCCAGGGCCGTATCGCTCGGACGCCATGGATTACCCGTCACTTCAATTCGCCATACACCGGGTGTTGCTTCATACACATCAATAATTTCATGACGGCCTATGGTGCGAATCGGTGTGCCGTTGACCGCTGAACGATTAGCATTGTTATCTACAACGAGATGACCGTAAGCCTCGCTGGTATTTTTCAGGTACACCGTACCTGCACCAGCGGTTCCACGGGAACCCGTGCCACCAAAGGCTTGATACCGGCCGGTAAAGCCGCTGCGGTCATCGCTGTAAATACTGATACGGCCACCACCGGCGTCACCATTACCC
>JALTPW010000571.1 GCA_026999335.1 Chromatiales bacterium | reverse complement strand
TGATACAGGCGGCCCAGGCGCAACATGGTGGAAAGATCTTCCGGCACCTGTTCCAGGTAGCGGGCGTACAGCTCGGCGGCCTCGTCCATGCGGCCGGTGATGCGCATCAGCTCGGCATATTGCGGCAGATAGCCGGGCGAAATCTGGCTCAGGCAGTCGAAGGCCAGACGGGCGTTGTCGAAGTCGTCGTGTGCCAGACACAGGCTGCTGATGCGGCTGAGGGTATCCTCCAGCAGGGGGCCTTCGCCGATCTGCTGATAGGCCTGTAGAGCGTCGTCGTTGCGGCCTTCGCTCTCGGCCAGCTGGCCGAGGACGAAGTGGTGTAATTCGGTGGCCTCAGGGCTGTCGAGCTGGCCCAGGGCGGTGGCCAGATTGTGCAGTCCCTCGTGATCTCCCTGGCGGAACAGCAGGGCGGCCTTGCTGGCGACGTTTTCCAGCCCGGCCTGCTGACGGCAGCGGGCCATGTGCGGTGTGTCCTGTTCGTTGATACGGGCATCGAATTCCGCCGCCAGACGGTCGAGGGTGGCCCGTCCCTGTGCCGTCAGGGAGGCCTGCGGATGGTGGTGGCGCCAGACGCGTCCGCGGCCCGGTGCCTCGTCTGCACGCCATTGGCCGGCGAGGGCGTCGAGATCGACGGGCTCGTCTTCTTCGGCGATGCGTGAGTGCAGGCGGGCAAGGGCATTTTTTATCAGGCCGAGCAGGCGGTCAGCGCCATCGTGATAGGACTCGTAATAGGTGCGACCGGTTTCTTCCACCTCTTCGTCGCTCCATTCCCGTTCCTCATCGGTGCGCAGGATGCGCAGAAATTGGCGGATGCCGAAGTGTTTGACCAATTCGCCCAGTTGCGGGAAGTCTCGATTGAGGCGTTTTTCCACCTTGTCCATCTTGTGTTTGTACTTGAAGTTCTGTGCCATACCGTTGCGACCGAACAGACCGTCGTTGTAACGCAGGGCATCCAGGCTCAGCGCGCGGATCTTGCGCAGTTGGTTTTCGACGTGCCGTAGTTCGCGCTCGGTTTGCCGATAGT
>JALTPW010000570.1 GCA_026999335.1 Chromatiales bacterium | reverse complement strand
GCGCCGGGAAAAGTGGCGGCTATTATAGCCGGTGAGAAAGATTTGCGTAGGACTGGGCTCAACCACCACCAATGGCATGGACGATCTCTACCTGGTCGCCATCATGCAGGATGTGTCTGGCGTACTCGCTGCGCGGCACGATTTCACGGTTGACTTCCATCGCCAATCGCTGGCCACTCAGGCCCATGTCGGTGACCAGCTGTTGCGCGCTGCAACCATCAGACAGTTCCCGTGGCTCGCCATTCAATTGAACTTTCATGCTGCGGAAGCCTACCCAGCACGCCCTGGCGGGTCAATGGGCAAGCCGGTGAAACCATCTGCAATTTCTTCTTGCAAACATCAGGAGATCGATGGCATCAACCCAGATGTTCTATCGAGGTGATATTGCCGTAGCACATAACAATGCCGAAACCATGAAATTTTCATGATAACGGCCAAGTATGACGCCTGCATGCGACGAACGGCCAAAAGTGCCACATTTTGCTGGCATTGCCCGCAAACGGGTGTTTATAATCCCCCGCTACAGAATAGTACGGGCATGGATCTTCCCGCTGAGGCAGATCGCCGTTACCGCATTACCTGCACGACGCGCCGAATAAATATCAATCCAGAGTCCGCATTCCATGAAGGCCAATATCCTTTTTCAAAACGACGAGCACACGGTACTCACCTTCACTGACCTGGTGAAGGGTGAGGGTATCCAGTCCAACCAGATGGCCATCATCCAGGAAGGGCACTCCGCCATCTTTGACCCCGGTGGCGACCTGACCTACATGCCGCTGTCCATGGCCATCAACAAATTCGTCAAGGTAAAGGACATCGACTACATTATTGCCACCCACCAGGATCCGGATATCATCTCCTCGCTGGACAAATGGCTGATGTACAGCGACGCCAAGATCGTCATCTCCTGTCTGTGGGAGCGTTTCGTGCCGCACCTGGTGCCCGGCTACATGAAGGAAAAGGCCGAGGGACGCCTGATCGCCATCCCGGATCAGGGCATGGACATCCCGCTGGCGCACTCGGTCATCAAGGCCATCCCGGCGCACTTCCTGCACTCGGTGGGCAATTTCCAGTTCTACGACCCCATCAGCAAAACTCTGTTCTCCGGCGACGCGGGCGCCTCGCTGGTCGACATCTCTCCGGAACGCCCCGTGCGCAACTTCGACAAACACGTCGGCAAGATGCTGGGCTTTCACCAGCGCTATATGGTATCCAACAAGGTCTGCCGCCTGTGGGTCAACATGGTGCGCGATATGGATATCGACATTATCGTGCCACAGCACGGCCGCCCCTTCGTCGGCAAGGAAATGATCGGCAAGTTCCTCGATTGGTTTGAAACCCTGGAGTGCGGCATTGACCTGATGACCCAACAGAACTACACCACACCCTGATGAGAGCGGAAAACCATCAGTAAAAATACCCTGCCACTGCTGCGACCAGGAAAATTACCACCCCAACGGTAATATTTCACAATAACGGTGACACAGGGTAGAACCCCGTTCGATATCCTGACTTTTCGCCTCAGATACCCACCATTTCGCCGCCGTTCAGCCTGCGCTCATCTTTGATTCAGCTTACGCTCATCTTTTGTTCATCCTACGTTCATCTTTGGAGCGGTTTACTAGCGCCGCTGATTCAAATCGTCGCAAACTAATTCAAGTCGATAACTTGAAATACCGAATCATCACCCAGGTATCCAGCTTTTGAATACCAGAATTTTACCCATTGACACAGGCTACGATAGCTGCAGTCGGTTTTTTGTTGGCTGAATTCTGGAAAGGCCGGAAATTTAGTCTAGCCTAGAGAGAATACAGACTGAATAACCAACTATTTTAATCTACCTTGGAGGAATATCATGTCCCAGAAAATGACCGCTAAGACCATTGCCATGGCTGCCGCTCTTGTCGCCCTTCCCATGACCGCCGGCACCGCTTTCGCCGCCGATGGTGAGGCCGTTTACAAAAAGACCTGTAAAATGTGCCATGCAACCGGCATCGCCGGCGCCCCCAAAACGGGTGATGCTGCTGCCTGGAAGGATCGCATTGCCCAAGGTATGGACACCCTGTACACCCACTCCATCAAGGGCTTCAAGGGCAAGGGAATGATGCCTCCCAAGGGTGGCAACGCCAAGCTGTCCGACGACGAAGTCAAGGCTGCCGTTGACTATATGGTTGGCCAGTCCAAGTAGTCTCGTGCGAGATTGCTGATCGCAACAGCTCGTCAGAAAGCGGCCTTCAGGCCGCTTTCTTTTTGTCCGTTTAATTTATCCTGTCATGACACGGCAATCCCTTCCCCTGCGCCCAACAGTGCTATCATTCCGCTCAGTCACACCCAACCCACCACAGGGGCACGACCGTGTCGGAAATGAGCTACATCGGCGTCATCGAGCGCTATCATCAGTACCATGACGCCATCCACGATCTGCTGGCCTCCATTCTTTCCGGCATCACGGAACAGCGTCTGTTCGATGACGAAAAACTTCAGCAGTCCGCTATCGAATCCCTCAGAAAGCGTTACCCCTTCGTCGAACTCCTGTACACGCTGGATGCCGAGGGCCTGCAACACAGCGAGAATCACCGCCCCTCCGGAGATAAGCGCAACAAGACCCTGGTCGGCAAGGATCGCAGTCAGCGCCCTTATTTTCAGTTAGTAAAAGACAACCAGCGTGTCGTTGTCACCGAGCCCTATTTGTCCATCGCCAACACCAGCCTGTGCATCTCCTCCGCCGCGCCGGTGAAAGATCACGACGGTAAACTGCTGGGTTATGTGATCCTGGATATCGACCTGGCCGGCATTGTCGCCTATCTTATGGGCGATACCGCGCGGCGCCGCTTTGCGCCGCTATTCAAGCTGGTCTATTCCTTGATCGCCATCGGCCTGTTCGCCGTCGTCGTGTTGCTGTTGTATGCCTCATTGAACGAGCTCATCCACATGCGGCCGGATCAAATAGGTGGCCACGATTTCTATCTGCGCCCCTTCGGCATCATCATTTACCTCACCTTGGGGCTGGCAATCTTCGATCTGGCCAAGACCACCTTCGAGGAAGAGGTGCTGATGCACAAGGATATCTTCCGTCACAGCTCCACGCGCCGCACCATTACCCGCTTCATGGCCGCCATCCTCATCGCCGTATCCATCGAAGCCCTGCTGCTGATGTTCAAATCCGCCCTTGGCGACGGCGAGAACCTAACCGATGCAGTGTGGATGATGATGTCCGCCGTGGGCCTGCTGATCGGCCTGGGTCTGTATGTCTATCTCGGCGCCAAGGCCGAGGCTGTATTCAACGAAACCAATAAATAGAACGCCGTCCCAGCAAGGAATACTACCGTGAGCCAAACCCTGCCGCCCCTGCGCCTGAAGAAAAACGAGGAACGCCGACTGCGCGCGGGCCACCTGTGGGTGTACAGCAACGAAGTCGACATCAAACAGACACCGCTGAAGGATCTTGAACCCGGCAGTACCGTCAGCATCGAGGACTCGCGCGGCCACGCCATCGGCAGCGGCTATGTGAACCCTCACTCACTGATCTGCGCCCGGCTGGTCAGCCGTGATCCGAACTACACGCTGGATAAATCCCTTCTGGTGCATCGCATCAATATCGCCCTGTCTCTGCGCGATACCCTCTTCAGCGCACCTTTTTACCGTCTCATCCACGGCGAAGGCGACAGCCTGCCGGGCCTGGTGGTCGACCGCTTCGGTGAGGTGCTGGTGGTACAGATCACCACCGCCGGCATGGAGCGCCACCGCGATGACATCATCGTTGCATTGCAAAAGGTGCTCAAACCCACCGCCATCGTGCTGCGCAACGACAGCGGCTCGCGCCAGCTGGAGGGATTGGAGAGCTACATCGATACCGCCCACGGGCAACTGCCCGACGAGCTGGTCATCGAAGAGAA
>JALTPW010000569.1 GCA_026999335.1 Chromatiales bacterium | reverse complement strand
ATCTCCGACATCACCATCCCCCCTGAGTGAGCGTGAAGAACACCATCTATTATGCTATCGGCCTACGGACAGAGATTCCATCCGGCTTTCCCGGATATCTATCCGTAAAATCAAGGATATCGCTAATGATGCCGGATATGCCTATTTGAAATCCAAAATTCGTCAGTTCGCCAACGATGGATACTGTCAGCAGCCGAACGTAAAACGCAACTAACGACAGACAAGCTTCACAACGCAGAAAACAACGGATTTTGCATTGATCCGCCACGCGACAAGCGTGAGTATCAGGGGCCTGCCTTGCGAAAGGGTGTCACATATTTTGTCGCGTATTCCCGCGACACACGTTTGGCCTGCGCCAGCTGTTCACTGTTCAGCAGCTTGGCCAGCCTGTCCCGGCTACGTCCATACCCGGCATCACCCTTCATGGCTGCCAGGTCGAACCAGACATACGCCTGCACCAGGTTCTCCTCGACCCCAACACCTTTGGCGTACATGACGCCAAGATTCGCCTGAGAGGCCGCATTGCCATTCTCGGCGGCCCGTCGATACCATTGGAAGGCTTTTTTGTAGTCCTGTGGCACACCCTGCCCGGCGTGATACATCACGCCAATGGCCGCCTGCACCGTGGACTCACCCTTCTCCGCCAGCGGTCGCCATTCGGAAAATGCCTCCTCAAACTGGCCTTTCTGAATCGCCTTTGCACCCTCTTCAACACCGGCATACACGGGAAAACACGGTACCGCCAGCGCCAAGGCAAGGCTGATTTTCTTCAGTGGGTTGCGAACGAACATGCTTCTGAACCTTTGCGGGCAGCGAAAGCGCTGGCGCACAGTCTGACCTAACGGATATATTTCCACGCCCGGCCATTACAGCATGGGAACGACATCAGGCGTGGGAACATATACTGGAGAAAACTGGTGCCGACACACGGACTCGAACCGCGAACCTACTGATTACAAATCAGTTGCACTACCAATTGTGCTATGTCGGCATGAAGCTGTGCATTCTATGCACTGGTGGCTTGGGATG
>JALTPW010000568.1 GCA_026999335.1 Chromatiales bacterium | reverse complement strand
AGGCTGGATTCCTGCGCCACATAGGCCGCCTCGGCGAACGAATACACGAAGTCGCGCAGCGCCTTGCCGGACCTCTCAATAAACAGGGTGGCGCCGTCGATGGACACCGGTGCTACCGTGCTGGAGCCATAGAGCGACTGGCGCTTGACCGCAATGTCCGACGGCCTGATCACGTCCTGCGGTACGTAGAACTCGCCGCCGCTAGTGAAGATCTGCAGGTGCCGCCCGGCAAATATCGCATTGATGGCGTTGACCTGGTCCGTGTCGATGGTTACGAAGATCCCTTCGTCGTCCAGCCCCGTGCCCAGATCGAAGTTAAAGAAGTCATCGACATTCGAGCCAAAGATTGACTGGGGCTTGCTCTTGGAGCCACCAAACCACAGGCGCCCCTCGTAGAAGGTCACCGAACGCGGCCAGCCGCGGCGGGCACTCCAGATGTCCTCCGTAGTCGTAGTCGCAGTGTCCATATCGAACGACCATGATCCGGCCGGAATGGCGTTGGTGTCATTGAACGCGGTCGATATGTTGACGGTCACCTGGGTGGGGCTCACATAACTGGCGATCGTACAGGTGCCGCCGTTGCCGATAATGGTGGCGCCCACGTCGCCCGCCGCGAACCAGTCGCCGCTGGCGGTCATGGTCACACCGGTGCCGGTCGTCGCCGCCGGCGTCACGCTTACCCCCGGATAATTGAGCCCGAAGGCATAGGCCGGGATATTGGTCAGGCTGATCGTCGACAGGGTCCAGGCGGTATGCGAGCCGGCCCGCACCAGCTTGCGCGGTTGATAGTCCTCATGCACCAGGATCATGGTGTCCGCCGACTGCGTCCAGCGCAATTCCGGCAGGTCCGCGAGCGTCCAAGGCGTCGTCACGTCGGCCTGTTTCACGCCATCCCGGTAAATGGCGACGTTCAGGTCAGTAAAGACAAGCAGGTAGGTCTGTTCGGTATTGAAGGCGAACGATCCAAGACGGCCATTACCGGCAGCCGTGTCAACGTAGGCCATGCCTGGACGACGGACAAGCCCGCCCTGGGGCTGGATCAGGATATTGTCGCCGGTCTCCAGGCCGTTATAGAAGCGGCGCAGGTCAAGCCGTGAGGCGAGCCTGGGATCAAGCACGCCGGCATTGAAGCTGGACTGGTAGCTGCGCACCCGTGGCATTGGTTATCCACGCACGTCAATCAGCGGCGAATCGTCCACCGACTCGCTCGGGCTTTGTTGACTGTCCACCAGCGCCGCGATAGTGAAAGCGTCCTGGTACAGATCGCTATATTCTCGCGCCTTCGTGGCATTATCGGTCACAGGTGTCGCCAGCTTCCAGGCCATTTTCAGCTCCATGAGCTCGGCAAAATATCCCGGCAGGCTGGTTTCGTCAGGCTTGTAGGTGTAGTCGATCTCCGCCTCAAGCATGTTCGAGTAGAGCCGATCCCCATAGATCTCATAGGCCTGGTTAGGATAAATGCGCTGCACCAACAGCAGATCGGTCGGGAGTTGGAACTGGTAGGCCCATTCGTTCTGAGGTGTATCAGTAAACCGGCTCAGGGACACTGACTTTTTCGTGGCAAAGCGCCACCGATGCTTTACCAGCTCGGATTCATAGGCCGAATCGTAGAGATTCGAGGCGGCCGTACCGGCCTCGCCACCCTCGGAAAAAGAGCTGATCGGCCGATCTCCGAGTAGCACCAGCGCATTACTGCAGATTGAGATCTTCGTGGCCATTACCGCCTCCCAAGCATCTTGTAAAACAGCCGCCGGATCCTTTCGCCGGCCGTCTTCGTTATCACCACAATGCGGCTGGACACCACCCCCGCCGCCGTTATGGCGCCAGCCACGGCCTGCTTGATCACAAAGCGCGACGACACGGTGCCGGACGGTGTCAGACTCCCGGTCAGCTTTGCGGAAGCACGCCGCACCAGCCCGCCCGCGGCCGTGATCGCGCCGGTAAACGACACCGCCGTGCGCTTTGTTAGCGCGCCAGTCGCGGACACCGAGCCAGCCAGCGACACCCCGACCAAGCGCCTGATGCTGCCGGCCAATGAGATCGCGCCGGTCAGCAGCAGCGTCAGGGTCACGGCCGTGGCCAGTCCGCCTGCCGGCGTGACACTGCCAGCCAGCGCCTTGGTGAATGTCGGGCCGCCGCCAGACGGAGCAACAACAGAAACAATCTTCGCGCAATGCCTTGACACGGCAGTAGTGGACGTGAAGTCCATCGCCTGCGCCCCTGCCGTAGCTTTTTCAACCCAAGAGCAATACAGTGCGCCATTGCTACCCGAGATGTCTATGATCTCGTTTTGCGTCGTCGTGACTGTAGTGGTCGAATTGCCTGTCAAGCTAAGACCCCAGAACGCCAGCACAGTCGCGTTATTGCCGACGGTCGTGATGCTATCTGAATGCTGCGTACCGCCACTAACATTCGCTGTCTCGCTGGTCTCCGCCGTGGCATCCAGCGCGCCCTGGTCCGCGCCATAGACCTCAACAAAACACCACAAAAACCTCTGGCATGAACCTGTCGTTGCGGCGTCTATCTGGTAAGTGCCCGCTCCCGGTAGATCTGCTTCAAGTATTTCAAACAGTTCGCCGACGCTTGAGTACGGCGACTCCATCGCCAGCTGGTCCGTCCCCACGCGCTTTATCTTCCCGTTAGCGAGGGACAGATTTGCACCAGCCGCGTCAAAAACAAGCGTTGAGGTGCTGTTATCGTTGGGGTCTGTGTTGTCCTTCGACCCGTTGAACAAGAACAGCCGTCGGTTCGCATTGCCCGTGAGGGTAATGTTCACGGACCCGCTTGACGCGCCGCTCGTGTTGATACTGACGGCGTTTGCGGTGGCGACTGTCGGGTTCGCTGCCATCGTGCTAACGACGCTAAGCGATTATTTACCCGCCGCTCGGCAGGGTCAGCTCATAGGTGAACTCGATGCTATCGCCGTTGTCGACATTGATCGCCGCGAATACGGAGCGATCTAGCAGGGTGCCGGCGGTGCTTGCCGAAAATACGCCGTGCTCAGTTATCGTCAGCGGGGACGTGTAGCTGATTGTGGCGACCGTCTGGTAGATGTTCGCGCTGGCACCCTCGCCCTGCGAGCCTGTGACGCGGGATCCTACTTCTGTGACAAGCGCGGTATCGGTTGCCGCTTCGGCAGTGGTGCCGGTGCCGGAGCCATGAAACTTGAACAGCGATGCGTCCGTGGTGGACGACTGGAGCGCATCAACCAGATACTGGACACCGGCATCTGTAACCAGCTTGGTGGCGATAAGACCAAGATCGACGACTTCGCCGTTGGCGCGCTTGAGCGTTGCGAACAGTCTGGCCTCCGGGATCACCGCGCCGGCGCCGCCAGGACGCAGAGGACGGAACGCCTGGGCACGCAGTCCGCGGATGTAGAGTTTGATCTCCTCCCACAAGGTACGCATTTTTGTCGCCAGCTTACCCATCAGTTCGCCCTCTCTTTCGCTTGCCCGCCGCCTGCAGGATACGCTGGTGTGCGACGTGTACCGCCACCTTAATGCGTCGCCATAGCTCCCTTGCCCATCGCATCAGGGATCTCCCATACCGGTAATCGTCACCGCGCCGCCGACGGATTCCTGGATGATTGCCACATTAGTGGCATTCTCCGGCAGCACATAAATTTCCGAGCCTGCCGAATGAAGCATGCTTCCGGCGCCCGCAGACGCCACGACAGTGTTATCGCCGAAGCGCACATAAATCGCGTTCACGGAGGCGATGCGGATGATAGGAGACGTAAAGCCAGATAGATCTGCCCGCACCGATGTCGCGCCGGCAGTAACGAACAGACTATTGCTTGCGTCAGGTGGTAGCGCCTGAATGACGCCGCCGCCAAAAACACGGGCTGCGCCCTTTACGAATTTTTCAGCCATCATTACCTCCACGACCCTGCACCATGATCATCAT
>JALTPW010000567.1 GCA_026999335.1 Chromatiales bacterium | reverse complement strand
ATCACGGTACTTATCGATAAGGCCGGTGTAGCGGTTACGGAATGGCATGGTGAAACCCCAATGCTTAGTGTTTAGTGTTTAGTGTTTAGTGTTTAGTGTTTAGTGTTTAGTGTTTAGTGTTTAGTGTCAGTATGAGTTTTTCACTAAACACTAAACACTCAGCACTAAACACTGGCGCGCAGCGCCTAGGCGCTTAGCGTCTCCAGGCGGATGCGCATAATTCCGCCGCTGATGCTGTCCAGTGCCTCGATAGCGGCGATGGCCTGATCCATTTGCCCCTCCAGCACGCGGTGGGTCAGCAGGATAATGGTGGCCTCGTTCTCACCCACCGGCTCTTTCTGCAAAATGGCCTCGATGCTGATGCTGGCATCGCCGAGAATCCGCGTCACGTCAGCCAGCACACCGGGTTTGTCGACGGCCTGCATACGCACATAGTAAGCGGTCTCCACCTCTGCCATGGGCAGAATCGGCAGGTCACTGAGGGCATCGGGCTGGAAGGCCAGATGCGGCACGCGGTTTTCCGGATCGACAGTCAACGTGCGGGTAACGTCCACCAGATCCGCCACCACCGCCGAAGCGGTGGGTTCGGCGCCGGCGCCAGCGCCGTAGTACAGGGTTGGGCCGACGGCGTCGCCCTTCACCAGCACCGCATTCATGACACCGTCAACATTGGCAATGAGGCGGCGCTCGGGAATCAGGGTCGGATGCACGCGCAGTTCGACGCCCGTGTCCGTGCGCCGCGCCATGCCCAGGTGCTTGATGCGGTAACCCAGTTCCTCGGCGTAGTTCACGTCCTCGCGGGTAATGCGCGTGATCCCCTCGGTGAAACAGGCCTCAAACTGCAACGGAATGCCGAAGGCGATGGAGGCGAGGATAGTCAGCTTGTGTGCAGCATCGATGCCCTCCACGTCGAAAGTGGGGTCGGCCTCGGCGTAGCCCAGGCGTTGGGCCTCGGCCAGCACATCGGCAAAATCACTGCCGTTGTCGCGCATTTCGGTGAGAATAAAATTGCCGGTGCCGTTGATAATACCGGCCAGCCACTCGACACGGTTGGCCGCCAGGCCCTCGCGCACCGCCTTGATGATGGGGATGCCACCGGCCACGGCGGCCTCAAAGGCCACCATCACGCCCTTTTCCTGCGCACGGGCAAAAATCTCATTACCGTGCTTGGCGATCAGTGCCTTGTTGGCAGTGACCACGTGTTTGCCATTTTCAATTGCGGCCAGCACCAGCTCGCGGGCCAAGCCATCGCCGCCGATTAGCTCGACAATGATCTGCACCTCAGGGTCACTGACCACCGCCTGCGGGTCAGTGGTCAAGGTGATGCCGGTGGTATCGCAGATACGTTCTTTATTAATATCACGGGTGGCGGCGTGGCTAATCACCACGCCGCGACCGGCGCGACGGGCGATCTCTTCCGCGTTGCGCTTGAGTACGTTCACGGTACCGCCGCCGACGGTGCCCAGTCCCAACAGTCCTACCTTTACCGGTTCCAACGTTATTCCCCTTCAGATTCGTGCTGCCTCACGATGCATGTGCTATCGCAGGGTTCCGTGTTTCAACGCAAAGGACGTAAAGAAAAGCATTGATACAATTTTGTTGCCAGGCAAATCGATGTTGCTTATCACCGCTGTTCCTGTCTTCCTTCATCCCGTTGCGTTCTTTGCGCCTTTGCAAGCTTTGCGTTTACATCACCGCGCCCCAAAAATCTCACCCCTCCGCATCCGCGCGAAACATGTCGCGGATACCCCGCAGCGCCTGGCGCGTACGATGTTCGTTTTCGATCAATCCAAAACGCACATGATCATCACCATATTCACCGAAACCCACCCCCGGCGACACCGCCACGCGGGCCTCCTGCAACAACTTCTTGCTGAACTCCAATGAGCCGAGATGCTTGTACTGTTCGGGAATCGGCGCCCACACGAACATCGTTGCCTTGGGCTTCTCCACCTTCCAACCGATGGCATTGAGACCATCGCAGAGCACGTCGCGACGACTGCAGTACATGTTGGCAATCTCCGTCACGCACGCCTGTGGCCCTTCCAACGCAGCAATAGCCGCCACCTGGATGGGCGTAAACATGCCGTAATCGAGGTACGACTTGATGCGCGCCAACGCCGCCACCAGGGTCTGGTTACCGACCATAAAACCAACCCGCCAGCCCGGCATATTGTAGCTCTTGGACAGGGTGTAGAACTCCACGGCCACCTCCTTGGCACCCGGCACTTGCAGGATGGATGGCGGCTTGTAGCCGTCGAAGACAATATCGGCATAGGCGATATCGTGCACCACCCAGATTTCGTGCTCCTTGGCGATGGCCACCACTTTCTCGAAGAACTCCAGCTCCACACACTGGGTGGTGGGGTTGCCGGGAAAATTCAGCACCAGCATCTTCGGCTTGGGCCAGGTGTCCTTTATTGCTTTTTCCAGCTCGGAGAAGAAATCACCGTCCGGCACCAGTGGCACATGGCGGATATCAGCGCCGGCGATAACGAAACCGTAGGGATGGATGGGATAGGATGGGTTCGGCACCAGCACTGCGTCGCCCGGCCCCACCGTGGCCATGGCCAGGTGCGCCAGGCCCTCCTTGGAACCAATGGTGACGATAGCCTCGGACTCCGGATCCAGATCGACATCGTAGCGATCCCCGTACCAGTTGCAGATGGCGCGGCGCAGACGCGGAATACCGCGTGACACCGAGTAGCGGTGCGTATTGCCGCGCTGCGACACCTCTACCAGCTTGTCGACAATGTGTTGAGGCGTGGGCTGATCCGGGTTGCCCATGCCGAAATCAACGATATCTTCGCCGCGCGCACGCGCCTTGGCCTTCAAGTCGTTTACAATGTTGAAAACGTAAGGGGGCAGGCGTTTTATTCTTGGAAATTCGTCAAACATGCGTAGAAAGCCAACAATCCGGTGCGCAAAAAAGGCGTGAAGTATACCGTACCCGCAAGCCCCTTGGCCATGACACCTACACCGCCGCCGCAGATTCGAGAAACCACATGAAATTCAATCAGGAACGGGACTTCACCTCTTACAGCATCCGCGCCTACAGCCCGGGCGCGATCAACATCACCCTGCCGGCCAACCTGGAGGCCGACAAGCCGCAACCGGTAGAGGTCAGAACTCTCACCCGCAGTTGTATTATCTGCCCCAAACGACTCATCGATGATTGGGCGCCCAACAATCTTGACGAGTTGCAGGCCGAGCACCTGCAAGCCATTGTGGTGCTGGCGCCGGAAGTCGTGTTGCTGGGAACAGGAGAAACACTGGACTTCCCCGACACGGAAATCCTCACCGAACTGACCTCACGGCAGATCGGCGTGGAAGTCATGGACACGGCAGCCGCCTGCCGAACCTACAACATCCTCATGAACGAGGGCAGGAATGTGGTGGCCGGGTTGATTATTTCGATGGAATAAAAAAACGGGTTCACCAAACTATTTTACAGGCTCACTTAACATTGCGTAGCCAACACACTCGCTCCGCTCGCGGGGCAGGTTCTATCGGTGATTAGGCAAAGCAACCAACAGGGCCAAACCTGCACAAAGCTTTGATTTCTATTCAATTTCACCCAAAAAATCCACTCTATAGCCCTTTAGGCTGGCCGTTTTGACCGAGAAAACGGGTAGGGTGGGCAGGTTTTTCATGCCCACATGGAGTATGCGTCAACCGCGTGGGCACAAAAAAACGTGCCCACCCTACATGCTACCTCCCTGGTTTTGGATACAACACCTATATTGTTTCAATAAATCACATAGGCTCGACCCCTCTCGACCCGGGTGAGGCCTTGACATGATGTCATTTTCAGTTTCACCCTGCCTCGCCGAACCTGCTGACACTGTTCGTGCTGCCGGTGTTGTACGGGGTGTTTTCGCGGGAGAAGATGGAATGCTGAGGGAAATCA
>JALTPW010000566.1 GCA_026999335.1 Chromatiales bacterium | reverse complement strand
GGGGAATCCATCTCGCTGGCAATGAATTCAACATCCTGCACAAGCCCCGTATCCGGGCCATGGAAGAAGGTGATGGGTGAAAAAAATACCAGATAATTGATCAGCAACCAGTAACAAAACAAAAAAACCACGACTCTGATTCTGTTGCCAGCCAGCCACATAAAACGTCCCAATGAAAAATAATCTGCTGTTGGAGAGGACTTCTGCGCTATGGCAACAACCCGAGCCTGCCCGCCTCAAACAGGGCCTCGGTGCGGCTGTTGACCTGTAATTTATTATAAATGTTCTTGATATGCGTGGTAACCGTGTAATAACGAATGTCCAGTTTTTCCGCGATCTCCTGTGATGAAAAGCCCTGACTCACCAGCTTGAGTATATCGATCTGGCGACGGGTCAGGGCCTCCGGCAGGCCGCGCTCATGCGGCTTCGGCGCCTGAAACTTCTGCAACATCAGACGCGCGATGACCGGGCTGATAGGCGCACCACCCTTCATCATGTGAATAATGGCATCGGTGATTTTCTGGCTTTTATCGTGCTTGAGAATGTAGGCCTTGGCGCCCGCCTCCAGCGCGCTGAAGACACGATGTTCATCCTGAAAGCCGGAAATCACCATCGCCTCACAATCGAGGCATTGCTCATCGATGGCCTTGATGATGTCAATGCCGGAGCCGTCGGGAAGGCCCAGGTCGATGAGCAGGATATCCGGTTTGTGTTTTTCCAATGCCGCCAATCCTTCGGCAACATTGCCGGCGGTGGCGAGCAGCTCGAAATGCTCATGCTGAACAACGAGCTGCACCAGACGGTCACGCACGTCGGCATCATCTTCAACAAGGATCAGAGTGTAGGTTTGCATGTGTTCTATGACAACGACGTCAGGTTTTCAAACGAGTGTATTACAAACCCCCGGGATACATATACCAAGGACTTGGTATGTGCCACACGGAGGCTTTCGCTAAGATGCCGGTACACCGTCAAGATCATTTGGGCGGTATACCCGATATTCATGAAATCCGCATGTCTTGCATGCCAGCT
>JALTPW010000565.1 GCA_026999335.1 Chromatiales bacterium | reverse complement strand
ACTCAGCGTGGTGCGCTGATCGCTTGTCAGTTTGGCGCTGTGGATGAGGGTGGTGGGCATAAGGCTTCCCGCAGGTCGAATCGATGTTTTTTACATTCTACTCTGAATGCTTCATGAATATGTATTATCTCGCCAGTTCCTTGCCTGCATGGACGCAGGTACCAACAGTAGGCGCTTTAGGCGACGCAAGAGCAGTTGCCGAGGACGCGTAGCTTTTAATTCCACAGGTAATATTTTCTCCCGGTTGCTCGCAATCATCGATAGAGCCTGCCCCGCGAGCGGAGCGAGTGTATTGGGTTTCTTTGCGACTTATTGTCAAGCCAAAGCCCTGTGAAGCCTTTCCGATAAAGGCAATGTTCTGCGCAAGCTTTCTGCAAATTCATGAAATATTCGGGCCCGGAGCCCCACTGGTGGATGTCAGCGTACTTCACTCAATAATTGCGCGATCATGCGCCGTGCCTGTTCAAAATAGCCACCGCCAAACAGATTGAAGTGGTTGAGGATGTGGTAGAGGTTGTAGAGGGTCTTGCGGGTCGTATAGCCGGGATCCAGCGGCCAGGCCTCTTTATAGGCGGCATAGAAGTCGGGCGAAAAACCGCCGAACAGCTCGCTCATGGCCAGATCGGTCTCGCGGTCGCCGTAATAGACGGCCGGGTCGAAGATGACCGGCTGTCCGGTCTTGCTAAAGGCGACATTGCCGGACCACAGGTCGCCGTGCAGCAGGCTGGGGCGTGGCCGGTAGTCGCTGAAAAATTCAGGGACACGCATTAGCAGCTGCTCACTCTGCGGATCGATGTGGGCGCCATTGCGCGCCGCCAGTTGCAGTTGATAAGCCAGGCGGTGCCGCTGCCAGAAACAGGCCCAGTCATCTTCGTCTGTATTGATCTGTGGGGTGGTGCCGATGTTGTTGTCGCGGTGCCAACCAAAGTGATCACGCTGACTACGATGCATCTGTGCCAGCTCCCGCCCCAGTTGCCTGCCATTGCAGCGACCGCCCAGTGGCAGATATTCAAGCACCAGGTAGGCCTCATC
>JALTPW010000564.1 GCA_026999335.1 Chromatiales bacterium | reverse complement strand
TCAAGGATTCAACTATCTACTATCCCAATATGGGGCGTCTGCGCTACCCTTCCGAAATCATCATCGAAAACAGCCATATCGAAGAAGGTTCATTGGGCGACCGCCTCAAACGCCTGGAAATCACTCACAGCTATTTTGAGGGTGCCGGACCCGGCTATGCGGATTATGTGTATATAGAAAACACAAAATTTTCCGGTAGCATCCCTAATGCAAAGCTCGTCACTTTAAAGGACAACGAATATGTCATTGAAGAAGGGGGTAGCTGGACTACTGCGGCCGACAGTGATATCAAGTATCTAGTACTTGATGGAAGCAACAATAAACCATCAAAAATCTCTTTCAGTCGAGCAAACATCGAGCACTTGATAGCAAAAAATATTACTTTTGATGCATTCAGGCTTTGGGAAACTCGCCTCGGCGAACTGATTATTTGTGATTCAACGCTTATCGCTGAAGTGTGGACTCAGGCCGACATCCGTGATGCTAAATTCCACAATGTAAAAATTAAAGGTCTAGAGGAAGCTGATAACCTCCGCATCGGCCACCTGCAAAGCGCTGACAGCCAGCTTCCGGACGAACTCACGCGTGCCGCCAAACAGCAAAGCCCCCTCGACGGTGGCTGCCCGCCCTTGCCCGACCTCGATGCCCTCAAACAGGACGCGCTCTCCGACGATCCACCACCGCCGCTCTCCCAGCGCCTGCAGGAACTCAGCCCGTTCACCCGGCCTCCCTTCTGGGATCTCGATATCAGCGCCACGGGCATTCTGCTGTTGTTCCGCGAGGCCTGGATCAATCACTACCATGCCGCCAACCACGGCCTGGGCGCCCGTGCGCAGCCCCCGGCCCTGACCGGCGCCACCCTGCATTTGACCGAGGCCGGCAAGGATTTCCCGCTGATTGAAATGTGCTTCACGCCGGGCGAATGGCGTAGCGGCGTTACCTACCGGAACGAAGCCTGCCGTGCATTGCCACTGCACACCGTCGACCCAAAAGACGACTTCCGCTTGCCCCTCCGCTGCGGCCAGTATCCCAC
>JALTPW010000563.1 GCA_026999335.1 Chromatiales bacterium | reverse complement strand
CATACCGAATCAGCCGTGCATAACCTTGGCTGTTTCGTTTTACTCGCTTTTCAAACCAGATATCCAGTGTGTAGTGAAGATAGATGTTGGCAAGCAAAGGTGAAACCACACCACCCTGGGGGGTGCCTCGTTCACTGGCCTTGTGTTGTCCATCCTCCTGGAGGCCGGCTTTCAGAAAGCGTTTGATGTCGGCTTCGACCATGTAGTGGACGGGATTGGCTTCGACGCTTTGACTTAATGCGCGTAGCGCATCGTGGCAGCTGCGGTTTGGCCGAAACCCATAGGAGTCCTTGAGAAAGTCTTGTTCATAGATCGCTTGTAGGATCTTGACAAGACCAGCCTGAACCAGCTTATCTTCCAGCACCGGGATACCCAGTGGTCGCCGCTTCTTGCTGCCCGGTTTGGGGATATACACCCTGAGTACGGGCTGCGGTTTATATGCCATTTTATGAAGTCGCTTTATCAAATTCTCAAGATTTGCGTTCAGGTTAACGGCATATTTTTCTTTGGTGATATTATCTATGCCTGACGCGGCTTTTCCTTTTAGCTGCGTAAAACATTCCAGCAGTAATTCCTTATTCATCAGATGAAACAGGCTGGTGAACTGACACCCTCTGTCTTTGCTGGCTTTTAAAGCTATGCGCTGCAATTTCGTTTGCACGTTTCCTTCATTTCTGTGCATGAATCGTGTGTCCTTGCAACGCTGTTGTTGTCGTGATGGCCTTTCCTCCAGTCGCATTACACGCTTTCACAGGTACTACGCCACCATCCGAGGGCAATGTGCTCCTGCACTGCCCCCTTACCCTACATCCATGTATGGCAACTTCCTGTACCGCATCAGTTGTTCTCGTTTTATTATCACCCGTTCAACTTACTCTCTTCTTGAAAGACAGCTCAGGATCTCGGTAATTGCTCCTGCATTACCCTACCTCCTGCATCCATGCAGTCGTCCCGAGTTGCCAATCATTCCTGCTGGTCAACATACCATGCTTTACAACCCCGAAAATGGGGGCTTCCAGGAGGGGTAACCTGT
>JALTPW010000562.1 GCA_026999335.1 Chromatiales bacterium | reverse complement strand
GGTGCAGGAGGGCATCCCCGTTACCCTGCAGGCCGAGGGCGCGGCGGCACATCTGATGAAGCAGGGCAGGGTGGGCTGGGTGATTGTCGGTTCTGACCGCATCACCGCCAACGGCGACGTGGTCAACAAAATCGGCACCTATGGCCTGGCGGTGCTGGCGCGTCACCACGGGGTAAAGTTCATGGTCGTGGCGCCGGCCTCCACGGTGGACATGGGCATCGTCTGCGGTAACGACGTTATCATCGAGCAACGTTCGCCCGACGAGGTGCTGTACCTGGCCGGTCAACGCATTGCAGCAGTGGGCGCGGAGGCCTGGAATCCCGCCTTTGATGTCACACCGGCAGCGCTGGTTGACGCCATCGTCACCGAGCGCGGCGTGGTGTGCAATCCCGATGCCGAAAAAATGCGGGCAATGATGGTACACAGCGGCTGAATACGGCATATATAGTCGCCGGGTTACATAGTCTGCATGCCTCGTGCAGTTACTTGTTTAGCGCATTTCCAGTGATATACATGAATGCATGTGAACGCAAGAGAATCTCAATGACTACGACTCTTCGTCTTGATGATGAGACCAATGAGCGTCTGTCAAATTTGGCAGGTGCGACTGATCGCACAAAGTCATACCTGGCTATGCAAGCGCTCAAATTGTTCCTGGAGAATAATGAATGGCAGGTTCAGGAAATCAAACAGGCCGTGGCCGAAGCTGACTCGGCCGGCCCGCCCGGATCAATTTGTTGATAATGATACCGTCATGGCCTGGATGGAAATCTGGGGAACTGATCATGAGAGCCAGCCTCCACCATGATGAAGGTTGTCTGATTTAAAATGGCTGTGCGGGATTTGGAATGGGTTAAAGATTACATTATCCAAGACAACCCCGAGGCTGCTCAGAAACTTGTATTAAGAAAGATGCCGTTTCCTTATTAAGTGAACAACCCGGCATGGGTAGACTGGGACGAGTACCGAACACCAAGGAACTCGTCATCGATCACACCCCTTACATTTTGCCATATCGGGTTCGTGACAACAGGATTGAAATCTTACGTGTCCTGCACGCCACGAGACGGTGGCCACAGGGGTTTTAACAGAATTCTGGAATCATCGGCCCTCTTTATTGCGCCCTAAAATCTCTGCCCCCTTAAAGCCCTAAAACGCTGTGTTATTTCCACATTCGAGCATCAAAACTGATATGAACAGGTTCTTTCTTTAATACCTTGTCGAAATCTGGGTGGTGTGGATTTAACAGGTAGTTTCGTTCCGTTGGTATGATGCATGATGGCACGCTGAGTACGGCTGATGTGCTAGATTGAATCCATTGAGAACCAATTTTCTTTGTAATGGCGCCGGGCGGCTCTTTTCGCCAACGCTTTGGCAGGGTATCAATGTTTTCGACATCAAGAATAAGTGAGGGTGGTATGTGGATTTCAAAGGAGACGAATTTGATTTGTTTGCCATTTTCTCCAATGTGAACAAAAGTTTCTAATGCCGCTAAGGCGAGAGAATCAGAACAATAGACCATAGGCACTATTTGATTATGCCAGCGGCCACTGGCATACAGACTGCCTTCACCTGAAAAGGCTTTATTCTTGTGCTTGGCTTTAATGATCCGCCAAGCATGAATCATGAATACATGCCGTATTCGATGCGGTAAAGCAGCTCCTCTACCTCTTTTGATCCTGCTTCAGTGCGCATCAATTCTAGCGGTACTTTTTCATTTAGAGCTGATTGTGGGCGATGCAGCCATTTAATCGCTGCTTGTTTTTCCTCTAAGACCTCTTCCGCCAATTTATAAAGTCGGGCAATGCGATACAATCGATCACTGACATTTATACCCAAGTGGTTGCGAGGTGTTTTACGATAGCGCCCTAGCCATTTGATGCTAACGCCTAGTGTTGAAGAATATTCATCGTCACCTAGCCCAAGCTGCTTTTGGAGAAAAAATACGGATCGAGATGGGAGGCCTTCCTGAATGACTTCGGCGAAGTCGAGGGGAGAATTAATCTTTTTCTGGATGAGTCTACTACCGCCCAGGGCTTTCTTGATTTCTCTCTCAAGCAGCATATGTTTTCTCCAAAAAGGTCATTTGTCCTGACTATAACAGACAATCGTCTGTTTCTCAGCAGTAAATTTACACTTTCTTCTGAAGGATAATGATGAATAGGAGGGTTTTCCTATAACGCTAGTACTCCGTCCAGGTTATATTGACGGGTTCAGCGTTCTGATCCGAATAGCGCTAACTTAAGCCCGGTCTTGATAGGGTGGGCATCGCCCACCATGATGCTGTGCCCCGGTGGGTAAAATTTGCTGGCAAAAGGGCTCAAGTTAGCGCCATTCCGTTCTGCCCCCTTAAGCTTTGCCGTAGCGCAGGTGCCGTTACCCGGGTTGGTATCGACGCCATCGAAGAGCTTATCTACGGTAAAGTCTGCTGCATTGGCACTTCCCAGGAATCCCGCTAACAGTGCGCCCCGCAGTAGTTGTTGGTTTGCTGATCCTTTTCTAGAGCCACAATTAAGTTTGCCGTTAGATGAGCGCTGCGAGTGAGAGTGCACAGCGCGTAAACGTCTGTGTGTCAGGCTATGCGGAGGTGTGTGTTTATCGTCAATCTCCGGCTTTTTGGTTACTGATACCTTCTGTCGTTATTTGTAATGCATTAAATGATGATCAGGTTTTCTCTTAATGACAATATGTAGCAATATCTACGCCATACAGCTAAGCGCTTGATTACTTTGTGCTTGTGCGTTGTGTAAATTTTCCCGACTTCGTAATGGGTGACCCACTTAGGGGTAATTGGTAATTTTTATGGGTGAATAACTGATTTCTTTAGTCATTGTAGGGGTTTGGTGAGGTTTGGAAGGGCGGGTGCGGGTGTAAAAAAACCGACATTCATAGATTTCATCGCAGAGGGGCTGATTCATTGTATTTTTTCGCAGCGTCTTGCCGGTGTACTTTTCTGGACAATCCCCAAACTGGTTGTTTTCCATGCAAGTGTCGCTGTGTGCTGTTCTCAGCGTCGTTTTTAGGGCGTTTCCGACGGGTGCCGTGGGGGGCTTGGGTGTGGTAGTATCAGTCGATTAACGCGCGGCTGCTGCGTTCATTAAAACTGGTCGGCAAGAAAGCACTAAAAAAGCCGCCGCCCAAAACAAACCACAACACACTGGATCCTATGGTCGATTTCGCCAAAGAAACCCTCCCGGTCAATATCGAAGAGGAAATGAAGCAGTCCTATCTGGACTATGCCATGAGTGTCATCGTCGGCCGTGCCCTGCCGGACGTGCGCGACGGCCTCAAGCCCGTGCATCGCCGCGTGCTCTATGCCATGAGCGAGCTGGGTAACGACTGGAACAAGGCCTACAAAAAATCCGCCCGCGTGGTGGGTGACGTGATCGGTAAATACCATCCACACGGTGATTCGGCGGTGTACGACACCATCGTGCGCATGGCGCAGCCCTTTTCGTTGCGCTACATGCTGGTGGACGGGCAGGGCAACTTCGGTTCCGTGGATGGCGATTCCGCCGCCGCCATGCGTTACACCGAAGTGCGCATGGCCAAGATCGCCCACGAGCTGTTGGCTGATCTCGATAAAGAGACGGTGGATTTCGTCCCTAACTACGATGAATCCGAGCATGAACCCGCCGTGTTTCCGGCCAAGATCCCCAACCTGCTGATCAACGGTTCCTCCGGCATTGCCGTGGGTATGGCCACCAATATCCCGCCGCACAATATTACCGAGGTGATCAACGCCACCCTCGCACTGATCGACGATGCCAGCCTGGATATTACGGCCCTGCTCGAATACGTCCCCGGCCCGGATTTCCCCACCGCCGGTTTCATCAATGGCGTGCGTGGTATTCACGAGGCTTACCGTACCGGCCGCGGCCGCTGCCTGATGCGCGCGCGTAGTCAGATCGAGAC
>JALTPW010000561.1 GCA_026999335.1 Chromatiales bacterium | reverse complement strand
TTATCGCAAAGACGCCATCCAGGTTGCGGCATTGGTGAAAACGGTTTTGCTGGTCTTTTTGCGGCTGGTTATCTTTTATCTTTTCTACGTTATCAACAAACAACAGTCCCAGACGCTTGGCAAGGCGCCTGGCAAAATCGGGTATCAGCTCTGGATGGTTATTTGATGGAACACAGCAGACCCAGGTTGGTGCCGGAACGGGTTGCCAGCGTTGTTGAATCATCCCGGCCATGGCCTCAACCAAACCATCGCTAAAATGGTTCGCATATTTCTCAGCGGCCACGGTTTTACCCCAGCCGGCATCCCCCCAACGGGACAGTACACGTCCCTTCTGTGCGCGAAGATTTTGCGGCAGGTTATAGCGAAAGCCATACTCGATAAAGGCATTGGCCGCCACCTGGGCTTTGGGTTGAATCGGCATTTCAGCCTGTTTCAGAAAACTGGCGGCACGGTGCGCCAGTTGCGTATCCACAGTAGCATTAACAACAGGCTGGCCAAGGCAGGCAGCACACTTGCCACAAGGCGCCGGGGCCGGATCATCCAGTGCGCGGCGTAAATAAGTCATCTTGCAACCCGCATCGGTTAAATAGGCTTGCACCTCGATCCATTCCTGTTCACGCTGGGCTGTCAGATGTGCAATGCGGGCATGATCCATGACATAGGTTGCCGTTGTTCTGCGCCACTGAACGCCATCTTTAATCACGGGGGCCGGGTTTTCCACGCTGAGTAATTTCAAGACCTTTTCTATCTGGCCATGACGAAGGTTTGTCTGCTCTTCGATAGCACGGATCGACAGGCCATCACACTGAGCCAAAAGATCCAGAATTTCATTGACGTGAGCTTCAGACGGGAATGCCGACCTGCGAAAGAATTCGTGGATATCCTGATCTTCCACACCCGACATCAACACCCCGGTGGCCTGCTCAATACCCCGCCCGGCCCGGCCGACCTGCTGGTAGTAGGCGACAATGGAACCGGGGGCCTGGTAGTGAATCACAAAACTTAAATCAGGCTTGTCGTAGCCCATGCCTAAAGCCGTTGTTGCCACCAGCACTTTGAGTCGGTTAGTCAACAGCAAATCTTCGAGGTGTTGGCGGTAGAGATTACTGTTCTCGAAACCATCGGCTTTGACACTGCCGTGATAGGCTTTGGCGTCGATACCATTTTGTGTCAGCCATTGCGCAAGCTGCTCGGCATCCCGCACCGTCAAGGTGTAAACAATGCCCGTGCCCGGCAAGCCCGGAATCACCTGGGCCAGCCAGGCCAAACGAGAAGCCTGGCCGGGCAATACCAGGGTTTGCAGAGCAAGGCTTTCACGCCCCAGCGACCCACGCTGAATCTGGATATTGCCTAACTGTTGTTGAATATCCTCCACCACGCGGTTATTGGCGGTAGCCGTCGTGCCCAGCACCGGCGTATTCGGCGGAAGCTGGCGCAAAATATTCACAATACGGCGATAATCGGGGCGGAAGTCATGACCCCAGTCAGAAATGCAATGCGCCTCGTCAATCACCATCAAGGCGATGCGATCAGCAATGGGTTGTAATACGGTCTCAATAAAATCGTCGTTTGCCAGACGCTCTGGTGAAATCAGCAGGCAGTCGATTTGATGATTTAAAATACCCTGAGTCACCGCCTGCCAATCGGCTGTATTGGTGGAGTTCATGGTTTCCGCCACAATACCCAAACGCTTGGCTGACTCAATCTGGTTACGCATCAGTGCCAGCAGGGGTGAAACAATAATGGTTGGCCCCATTCCCCTGTCGCGGAAAATTCTGGTACTGATAAAATACACCGAACTTTTTCCCCAGCCGGTACGCTGCACCACCAACAACTTTTGCTTTTGATTGACCAGTGCATCAATGGCTTCCCACTGGCCATCACGAAATGATGCCGCAGGATCAGCCAATGCGGTTTGCAGCAATTGTTCAGCTTGGCTTCGGTTCATCGGCTCAGTCCTTTGCGATATAGTGTGGATGGTTATAGATTCTAATCCCCTTTAGCTGTTGATGTCGTTACAACACCCACAGAATCTATGACCAATCAACAACGCCTTTAAGAAATCCGGATAGAGCCAATATTATCTGCTGGCTTCGTCAGTCACCCTCGGCCAGCCGCTGGTTCAGCCAGCGGGCGATATCGCCGATTTCCGCTGCGCACAGACTGTGTTCCATGGGATATGCGTGCCAGTCGACACGGTAGCCGTGTTCAAGCAGGTGATCGCGTGAGCTGATACCCACGTCGTAGGTGATCACCGGGTCATGCCGGCCATGGGCCATGAAGATGGGCGTATCGTGGCTGTTGGGGTGGCGTTCCTCAGCCAGCAGATGATGCAGGGGCAGGTAGGTCGACAGGGCGCCGATACCGGCCACCGGCTCATCGCGGCGCAGACCCGCATGCAGAGCCACTGCCCCGCCCTGGGAAAAACCCATCAGCACGATGCGTGCCGGCGGAATACCGCGCTCACCCTCACCTTGGATCAGGGCATCGACAATCTGGCGGGCTTCTTCCAACCCTTCCCGATCCTGCCGCGCATCACGTTCCAGCGCATACAGGTCGTACCAGGCACGCATCACGTAGCCACCGTTGAGGGTGACCGGACGATGTGGCGCATGAGGGAAAATGAAGCGGATGCGGCTGCCCGAGGTCAGTGCGAGCTGCTCGACCACCGGCTCGAAATCATGACCGTCGGCGCCCAGACCATGCAACCAGATGACCGCAGCGTCGGGGTTGGCGGCGGTCTCTATTTCGACAGGCGGTTCACTCTGGCTCATACGACCTCGGCCGGAACAAGTTGCAGGGACTCGCCGCATTGCTCACCCAGGGTCTGGTTGAGCAATTGAAAGAACTCCAGCTCACCCTGCCGCCAGCAACCGTCGTCACCGAGGTCGAAATGAAAGCCGTCGGCACGGGTGGCGACCCAGATCTGCCGCGTCGGCACCTGCCGGTTAATGATGATATGGCTGCCACCTTCACACTCGATATCGAGGATGCCGTCGGCAAGATCCCAGTCGAGATCACTTTCGCAATCTTCCAGCTGAGCCTCGATATGGGCGAGAATTTCGTCCACTTTCTGCTTGAATTCAGTCTCGTTCACGCGGATTTCCTGTGTTTTCGTTTATACTGGCTGCGACAATTGATGTAGGATTGGCATGCGGCACGTAGGGCATTATTCATGAAAACCTGCTGGGCACAATATCTACTCTGGCTGATCGTCGCCACCCTCGGTGTGGGCGGCGCGTTGTCCGCCTGTGGACAGAAGGGGGCTCTGTACCACCCGGCGCCGGAGGTGACCCCGGCTGCGCAGGTCGAGGATGCCCCGGAAATTGCTGCCCCCGCTCACGACAATACCCAGAAAACCACCACAAAACCGTAAGCCCATGGATCACTTTCAATACCGCAACGGACGCCTGTGCGCCGAAGACGTCGACCTGACCACCATTGCCGAGCAGGTGGGCACCCCCTGCTATGTCTATTCCCGCGCCACCCTCGAACGCCACTGGCATGCCTTCGACGAAGTCTTCGCCGGCCACGATCACCTGGTCTGCTATGCGGTGAAAGCCAATGCCAATCTCGCCGTGCTGAATCTGCTGGCACGCCTCGGCTCCGGTTTCGACATCGTCTCCGGTGGCGAGTTGGCGCGTGTACTGACCGCCGGTGGCGATGCGCGCAAAGTCGTCTTTTCCGGTGTCGGCAAGCTGGAATGGGAGATGCGCCATGCGCTGGAGGCCGGCATCCGCTGCTTCAATGTGGAGTCCGAGGCCGAGCTGGAGACGCTCAACCGCATCGCCGGTGACATGGGCCGTCGTGCGCCCATCTCCATTCGCGTCAATCCCGACGTGGACGCGCAGACCCATCCCTACATTTCCACCGGACTGAAGGAAAACAAGTTCGGCATCGACATCAACGCAGTCGAGGCGG
>JALTPW010000560.1 GCA_026999335.1 Chromatiales bacterium | reverse complement strand
GGTAATGGCAGTGCTGATCAGACCAGCACCAGCACGTATATTGCTGTTACCAATGCTGCTCCGGTTAACGCAGTCCTTCCTGTGATCAGCGGTACTGCCGCAGTGGGCAACGCCTTGAGTAGTACAACCGGCACCTGGACTGATGCCGATGGTGATACGCCTGTTTACAGTTATCAGTGGAAGTCTGATGGCAGCAATATTTCAGGAGCAACCAGCAACAGTTACACCCTGACCACCGGTGAGGCGCACAAGACCATCACAGTGACAGTCACTGCCGATGACGGCAACAGTGGCAGTACCGTTGCCACTTCGATCGATATCGCTGTGGCCAATACTGCCCCGGTCAACACCATGGTTCCCGTTATTTCAGGCACTGCCGCGGTGGGTAGCGTCTTGAGTAGCACGACCGGCATCTGGACTGATGCCGATGGTGATACGTCTACTTACAGTTATCAATGGAAGGCTGATGGCAGCAATATTTCAGCAGCAACCAGCAGCAGTTACACTCTGACCGCCGACGCAGCGCACAAGACCATCACGGTGACGGTCACTGCCGATGACGGCAACAGTGGCAGCACCTCTGCCACTTCGATCGGTATCACCATGGCCAATACTGCTCCGCTCAATACTGCGGTTCCTGTTATTTCAGGTACTACCGCAGTGGGTAGCGTCTTGAGTAGCACGACCGGCATCTGGACTGATGCCGATGGAGATACGTCTACTTACAGTTACCAATGGAAGGCCGACGGTACTAATATTGCGGGAGCGACCGGTAGCAGTTACACCCTGACCGCTGGTGAAGCACATAAGATCATCACGGTGACGGTCACTGCCGATGACGGCAATAGTGGCAGCACCACTGCCACTTCGACCGGTACTGCTGTGGCTAATGCTGTCCCAGTCAACACTGTGGTTCCCGTTATTTCAGGCACTGCCGCAGTGGGCAGCGTTTTGAACAGCACGACCGGCACCTGGACCGATGCCGATGGAGATACGCCTATTTACAGTTACCAGTGGAAGGCTGATGGCAGCAACATTTCAGCAGCAACCAGCAGCAGTTACACCCTGACCACTGGCGAAGCACACAAGACCATCACGGTGACGGTCACTGCCGATGATGGCAACAGTGGCAGCACCGCTGCTACCTCGACCGGTACCGCCGTGCTCAATACTGCCCCGGTCAATACCGTGCCTCCCGTTATTTCCGGCACCGCGACGGTGGGCAACACCTTGAGCAGCACAACGGGTACCTGGACAGATACCGATGGTGATAGCCCTGTTTACAGTTACCAATGGAAGGCCGACGGCAGCAACATTTCAGCAGCCGTCAGCAGCAGTTACACACTGACGATTGCCGAAGCCAGCAAGGCTATTACGGTGGCTGTGACTGCCAATGATGGCAATGGTGGCAGCACGGTGGCGGGTTCCAGTGCGGTGACTGGGGGCAATAATGTACCCAGCATCACCAGCACGGCGGCAACTTTGGTAAATGAAGACAGTGCTTATAGTTACACTTTTACCGCCACCGACAATGATGGTGACACATTGACTCTCAGTGCGCCCACTCTACCCGGTTGGATGAGTTTCAATGCTGGCACTGGTGTATTAAGTGGCACACCGACTAATGCCGATGTAGGCACTCATAGCGTGGTATTGCGAGTCAACGATGGCACGGTGAACGTGGATCAGAGTTTCAGTGTTGCTGTGGCTAATACCGCCGATGCGCCGGTAGTCAGCAGCACCGCAGTTAGCGGCGCTACAGAAGATACAGCTTATAGTTACACCTTCGTCGCCAGCGATGTGGATGTGGGTGACATGCTGACTTTGAGCGCCCCGACCTTGCCGGGTTGGTTGAGTTTTAATGCCGGTACCGGTCTCCTGTCAGGCACCCCCACTAACAGTGAAGTCGGTAATCACAGCGTGTTACTGCGCGTTAACGACGGCACAGTGGACGTGGAGCAGAGCTTTACCATTACAGTGGCCAATGTTAACGATGCGCCGGTATTGAGTGGTAGTTATGCCTTCCCCGGCACAACTGAGGACGCCGACAGTATCGGCGTCCAGGTTGCCACTGTCCTGGCCGACGCTGGAGTTAGTGCCAGCGACGATGATGGCCATACCCTGGGTATGGCCGTGACTGCGATCAGTGGCAATGGCACCGGACAGTATTCTACGGATTCTACGGATGGTGTGGACGGAACCTGGACAAGCCTGGGTACCCGTACCGGGGATCAGGCGCTGTTGTTGAGTGAAACCGCCTGGCTGCGTTATCAGCCGGATCAGGCCAATGGCGAGACGGTGGGCTTGAGCTTCCGTGCCTGGGATCAGAGTGTCGGGACAGAAGAAGACGTGGTGGACAGCACCATTAATGGCGTTAACACGGCCTACTCCATTAACACCCTGGCCGCCACCTTGATCGTAGGTGATGTTAACGACGCTGCGGTAATCAGTAGCACAGCAGTAACAGCGGTAAATGAAGACAGTGCCTACAGCTATACCTTCGTCGCCTCGGACGTGGATACGGCTGATACGTTGACCTACAGCGCACCGACCCTGCCTGTCTGGATGAGCTTTAATGCGACTACTGGCGTATTGAGCGGCACTCCGGCCAATGGCGATGTCGGTAACACGAGTGTCGTACTGAGGGTCAATGATGGCAGTATGAATGTGGATCAGGCTTTCACGCTCACCGTGGTCAACACCAATGACGCGCCGGTTATCAGCGGCATGCCCACCACTCGGGTGTTGGAAGGTCAGGCTTATAGTTTTACACCCAGTGCCACGGATGTTGACGCCGGTGACAGCCTGAGTTTCGTGATTACCAACAAGCCTGGCTGGGCCAGCTTCGAGACTTCCACGGGCACTCTCACCGGTACCCCGGCGATTACGAACATTGGCACCACCACGGGAGTTGTGCTTGGCGTCAATGATGGCAGTAGCACCAGCAACCTGCCGATCTTTTTCATTACCGTGGTCGGTGACCTGGATGGCGATACCGTCGGTGACGACATCGATACGGATATTGACGGTGATGGCATGGACAATGTTTTCGAGAACGCCAACGGCCTCGACCCACGAAATGCCGCTGATGCGGCTTTGGACAGTGACAACGATGGTCTCGATAACCTGAGTGAATACCAGCAGGGCCTGGACCTCACTGCCGACGATAATCCGCCAGTGGTGACGGCCCCAGCCGATGTTGTGATCGATGCCACCGGCCTGCGCACCCTGGTGAACCTGGGTGCGGCAAGTGCTGTAGATGCTTTGGACGGGACACTTGATGCTGTCGCGGATCAGAGTGGTTATTTCACGCCAGGTCGGCATGTGGTGACCTGGCGTGCGCAAGATGCGGCGGGCAATACAGACACAGCACAGCAGGTCGTCGATGTGCGGCCACTCGCGCAATTCAGCAAGGATCAAAAACTGGTCGAGGGTGTGACTGCGACGCTTCGGGTTTACCTCAACGGTGTGGCACCGGCGTATCCGGTGGAGATTCCTTACAGCGTAACCGGGTCAGCGACCCAGCCCGATGACTTTGTGCTGGCTGACGGCGTACTGGTTATCACGGCAGGTACGGAAGCAGAACTGAGTATTGATATCATCGATGACGGTATGGATAACGAGCCCGGTGAGACGATTGAAATTGTCATGGGAACACCCACCAATGCGGCTGCAGGCTCACATGCCACGCATACCATGACACTGGTGGAAGGTAATCTTGCGCCAACAGTGCATTTGAATGCCATGCAGGGCAGTGCGGCCACGGTGGTGACCCAGGACGGTGGTATGGTGGTGGTGAGTGCGACCATGACTGACCCGAATCCCGATGACAGCCACAGCTATGACTGGTCGGGGTCAGACAATGCGCTGGTCGATACTGATACCACTGACACGACCTTCAGTTTTGACCCTGGCGGTGTACCGGAA
>JALTPW010000559.1 GCA_026999335.1 Chromatiales bacterium | reverse complement strand
ACATTATGCAGGAGCACACCATGAAACCCCTGAAAGCCATTCTGTTGCCCCTATTCGCCAGCGGCATACTGATAAACACTTCACCCGTGCTAGCCGCAGCCATCGATCAACTCCCCACCGATGTGCACTCCGGCTCCATTCTGCTTGGAAAAGGCGACGATGCCACCATGGCAGCCCAGACCAAGATATCCGCCAGCAAGGCTATCGAGATCGCGAACGAGGCTTTGCCCGGCAAGGTCATTGAGGCCAAGCTGGAGAACGAAAGGGGCTATCTCGTCTGGGAGGTCGAGATTGTCAAAGCGAGCGGAAAGGAGATCGAACTCATGATCGATGCAGGTAATGGCCGATTACTCGCGGCGGTTCACGAAAAGAAGGAGGATGAAGAAGATGAACAGAAAGGAAAGCGTCATCATTGGTGGGAATTCTGGGAGGACAACGACCAGGATAGGCACCATGATTGAAAGGGCGGGGACAAGAATAGTAATCTGAGAGCAGCTCGAAATGATTTGGGGAAAAACCACTGATTGCCTGGCGAATAAGCCTGTAACCCTCGCCATCCTGCTCGCGCTGCTGTCCGGTTGCACCAGTTACGCACCACAACCACTGGACACAACCACCCCTCTTCGCGCCGGGCTCAGCGAACTCAAGATGCAGATGACACCTCCACCGGGCAAGGCCACTAAAGGCTATGCCGTCAATCCGGAAGACGGACTGGATCTGACTGAAATCGGCATCCTTGCAGTACTGAACAATCCCAAACTGAAAGCGCTGCGTAAACGATGGACAATTTCCGGTGCACAGGTCTTTTCCGCTGGTCTGTTGCCGGATCCGCAGCTCAGCGCCGGCCTGGACAAACCTGCAGGCAAAGCGGCTGGGCTGGTCGATGCATGGTCCCTGCAGCTCGGTTACGACGTCATCCCCCTGATCACCCGGCAGGCACGCATCGATGCAGCACGAAAGGGTCGGGAGAAGATCCGCCTCGACCTGCTGTGGCAGGAGTGGCAGGTGGTACAGCAGGCACGCTCCCTGGCGGTCCGC
>JALTPW010000558.1 GCA_026999335.1 Chromatiales bacterium | reverse complement strand
CGGCAGCGGCCTTCACCATTACGGTGAAAAACACCAATGACGTGATACCGCAGATCACCAACGCCGCCACCCTCTCCGTGCCGGAGCAGACGACTGCCGTCACCGCCATCACGGTCGCCGATGCCGATAGCAATGCCTTTACCTATCGCATCAGCGGCGGCGAAGACAGCGCCTTTTTCAGCCTGACCGGCGCCAACCTAGCCTTTGCCAACCCCCCGGACTTCCTCAACCCCCTGGATGCCAATGGCGACAACGTGTATCGCGTGGACGTGATCGCCAATGACGGATCCAATGACAGTGTACCGATGGCCTTTGCCATTACCGTGGCCGGCATTATAGGGCCTCGCTGGCGGGGGGCGGTGCTTATTGAGACTGATAATGCGGGGGATGCTATTGACCCCCAAATCGCCATGGATGCCAAGGGCAATGCCTTGGCCGTGTGGTTCCAGAGTGACGGCACACGCAACAACGTTTGGGCCAACCGCTATGTGGCCGGCAGTGGCTGGGGCAGCGCGGAACTGATCGAGACGAATACGGGTAGTCCGGGGATTACCGGTTTACCCCAAATCGCCATGGATGCCAATGGCAATGCCCTGGCAGTGTGGACCCAGAATGACGGTACACGTAACAACGTTTGGGCCAATCGTTATGTGGTCGACATCGGCTGGGGCAGAGCAGAACTCATCGAGACCAATAATTTTGGGACGGGATTCGCTTATTACCCCCAAATCGCCGTGGATGCCAATGGCAATGCCCTGGCGGTGTGGTATCAGCAAGACGGCGCGTACGCCGACATTTGGGCCAACCGTTATGTAGTCGGCAATGGCTGGGGCAGCGCAGAGCTGATTGGGACTGAAGGTAATGATAGTGCTCGTTCCCCCCAAATCGCCCTGGATGCCAATGGTAATGCCCTGGTGGTATGGCAACAGTCTGACGACACGAGCACCAAAATTTGGACCAATCGTTATGTGGCCGGCATTGGCTGGGGCGCGGCAAAGCTGATCGAGACGGATAATGAGGAGGATGCTCTTCGGCCCC
>JALTPW010000557.1 GCA_026999335.1 Chromatiales bacterium | reverse complement strand
TTCCATCCGGCCTGACAGATGGCACCTATTACCTGGGTGCCATCGCCGATGATACCAATCTGCAGACCGAGAGTGATGAAAATAACAATGGGTTAACTGCAATTACACCATTGAATATCGATTGATCCCTGCCATCTCTGCCATCCCGGATATTCCATGAAATTGCAAAATTTCATGGAATATCCGGGTTGAAGAATATTCTCACCAAATAAAGCTTTACTGCCTAACCTTTTCTAGTTACTTTTTTAGCATGATTGAAAATCAAGTAAAAAACTTGGGATCAATAACATAGCCAGAAATCACCACTGCAACGCAATCTAACACATACTACCTGGCCAGCAGCAAAGGATACCACTTCATTTCTGAAAAAGGATTTCACTAATACTTTATTCCGGGCAATCGGTTCCAAATCAATGAATGTCCTTTCTAAAATAGAAAGAAAGTGTATCCTTTATTTCCGACTGGTTAGTAATCGATAACAATAATTATGGGCCTTAAATTTTCGGCCAATAACATCAAGCAAAATCATACTTTATTAGTAGAGATTTTATTAACTCCTTCTTTAATCAGGGTAGATTTAGTCGTCGTATCCAGATTGAAGACAGAAAAACAGAACTTCAAAACAAAATAATCAATGGACACGACAACTTCGTTGACAAGCACCGGGTTGGGTCGCTATCATGAAGAACAACAAGGAAAACCTACGGGAAATGCCATGCTCGCCAAAGGAAGTGCACAACCACAAAGTAATACCACACCGTTCACCTACCCTAATTCGTGTTACCAAAAACGCACATCACTGATGACATGCGCACGAATAACCCTCTCTCTTCTTACACATCTTAGCGCATCACATCAGATGCAGGCACATTGCATCAGATGCGGAAATTTGGGCGACAAAAAAATCAGAAGATTCTTGCCCATAACATACAATCGTAAACGTAAACTATCACCTACTAAAATAGACGGGTTACTGCATTCGGTGCTGATAAATAAAGTCATCAACCGCGCACCGTCATAAACGCGCATGAGTCAAAACATTAAAATCAAAGTCACTGTCTAAAGACGGTGGTTTTAACCAAATTAATGGAAAAAAAAGCAAATATTTGTCAATTTGAGGACTAAATTACATCAAATTTTCAATCGCTCTGGGTCGAATTCCCCGCAGCTTGCTGCGCAGGCCTTTTGTTCAAACACCTAAGCGTTTGAACTGGCGGTATACTACCCCGCTTTTGCGTAGCGAAAATCGAGCACAGAGAGATAGCTTGCTGCAGGGTGGTTTATTACCATATATCAAAAATATTTTTTAACAGACAACCATATAAAAGGCCTGTTGCCGGACTTTCTTTGGCAATTTTGCTTGTATTTTAGAGGCCGATAACAAGGAGAGCGGCATCATGCGTACCTCAGTAAATTCCACCTTTTACGCGATTATCGCATCTGTTTTTCTGATGATAATCAGCACCATGGCGATAGCGGTAATGCCAGATAATCAGGCGGTCAAATCTTCTGTTGTAGCCGTACAAGCTGATAGTGCTAAAAAAGAAATTAAATACAAAGCGGATGAACTGTTAGTCAAATTTAAAACGATAACAGCGGCAAATAAATTGAATGCCGTTGATCATTTGTCAGGTATTGGCATTTCATCAACAGTCATTGACATACTCTCCGCCAAACCGTTTAACACGATTAAAAATAACAGCAAATTGGGCGTGCAAAGCGGCAATCAATCCGCTTTTGATAATTGGTGGCACATAAAACTGGCCAAGGGAACTGATCTACAGCAGGCGTTGGCCACACTATCCGCCAGACCGGATATTGAGTTCGTTGAATACAATTATGAAGTACGCGCGCTTCTCACACCCAACGATCCACATTTCGATTCACTCTGGGGACTGCACAATACACAACAGAGCGGTGGACTGTTCGATGCCGATATTGATGCACCTGAAGCCTGGGACAACAATACAGGTGATGCCAATATCATTATCGCAGTCATCGATACCGGTGTGGATTATGGGCATGAAGATCTTGCCGGCAATATGTGGACAAATTCCGGAGAGATTGCAGGCAATCTCATTGACGATGATGGTAATGGGTATATCGATGATGTACATGGATATGACTTCACCAATACAGATGCTGATCCTTTTGATGATCATGGCCATGGCACCCATGTTTCCGGCACGATTGCCGGCGTAGGCAACAATGGTATTGGTGTTGCTGGTGTTAGCTGGAACGCCCAGATAATGGCCGTGAAGTTCTTAGGGGCTGGCGGCGGGGGGAACATCAGCGATGCCATAAACAGTGTTATTTACGCCGTCAACAATGGCGCTAAAATACTCAACAACAGTTGGGGGGGCGGTGGCTTCAGTCAGGCCATGCTTGATGCTATCGATGCGGCCAATGGTGCCGGCGTCCTATTTGTCGCCGCAGCGGGAAACAATGGCAGAAATAATGATACCAGCTCATTCTATCCAGCGAATTATGCCGCACCCAATGTGATTTCCGTGGCCGCTACTGATCACAATGATCAACGCGCAACATTCTCCAACTATGGGGCAAACACGGTTCACTTGGGCGCACCCGGCGTGAATACACTATCCACGGTGCCCACCGGCAGCTGCTCGATGTGCACCAGCGGGGGTTATCGAAACGCCAGTGGCACCTCGATGGCAGCACCTCATGTATCCGGTGCGGCTGCATTGATACTTGATCAAGTGCCCACGTTATCCATCAATGATCTTAAATCACGATTGATGGATTCAACCGACCAGATTCCTGCCTTGTCAGGCATCACCATCTCCGAAGGGCGGCTGAATATCGCCACAGCGCTGGCATTTAATCCGAATATTTCCGTCACCCTAACGCCATTATCACAAAGCGTTTTAGCCGGTGAAACGGCCACTTATACCGTAACGGTTACCTCCCTGACCAATACGACAGAGCCGGTAAGCCTCAGCCTGGACACCCTGGATACCGGCATCACCGCCAATCTTGCGGATACGCTACTAACCCCACCCGTGGGTGGCTCGGTCACCACAACCCTGACCGTTACCGCTGCCTCCAATATAGCGCGCGGCCATTTTTTCGTACGGGTTTTGGCGGCAGATGACAACGGTCAGGTTTTCAGTTCTACAACCGCAACATTGGAGGTTTTGCATCCCGATTTTGATCTCTCGATTTCTCCACTCAAACATGAAATCGGCCCTGGTGAATCCAGCACATACGATGTCGTTTTCACTTCCATTGATGGCTTTTCTTCAACATTTACCATCAGCACCACCTCGCCACACGAAAGTATTTCGATGAACGTGTCACCGGCTCAGGTCACTTTGCAAGCGGATGGAACCGCTGTTGCGACCATTACCGCCAGCACCAGCACAACAACACCGCACCAGCTTTACACTTTCACAGTTACCGCTGCCGACGCACAGCACACCCGGAGTATTGATGCACAACTCCATGTTCTCGATACGGATCTGGTGATGACGGCGCTGTCCACATCCAGCACCGAGGTCAACACCGGTGAGGCCATCATAGTTGACAGCACCATTGCCAATCAGGGAACCACGGAGACCACCAACACTTTTTATGTTGGATATTATCTCTCCACTGATGCCACCATCACCACCACGGATACTCGTATCGGCTCACGTTCCATCAGCAGTCTGGCGGGGGGAGGATCTTCCACGCAAGCGACCTCCGTCACTATTCCATCCAGCCTGACGGCGGGCACCTATTACCTGGGGGCCATTGCCGACGATACTGATCAGCAGACCGAGAGCAACGAGGACAACAATGTCCGCGTGGCAACCACGACCTTACAGGTGACCCAGGACGTCGACTTGGTCATCAGCGCGCTGAGCACCCCGGATAACCAGGCTTATACTGGCGCCCCCATCAGCGTGACGCACACTATCCACAACACC
>JALTPW010000556.1 GCA_026999335.1 Chromatiales bacterium | reverse complement strand
GCGGCGACCAGGTATGGCTGGTGCTGCCCAGCAAGGAAGGGGGTGCCATTGGCGCTGTTGGCGCCATTTTTGCCATGACAGGTATCGCAGGCAGCGATAATGCCCTGTTCGTCAACAAGCCCGGGGACACTGGCAACGGCGATGCCGGTGCCCATATCTTCCGAACCGCAGGCCGCCAGCGCCAACAGGAGGAAGGCGGGATAAATCACTCTTGATTTCATGGTTACTGTCTCTAATTTCAACCTGAATCCGCCCTGAAGCCACAGATTCAGGTTGAAGACAAACAATCAACGCAGCTGTCGTGTTGCCCATCAGCATCGATCAGCAGGGTTTGCACAGGACAACGGATTGATGCCTGGAATTAAGCAGGGTTTTTCAGCTCTCCAACATCCACCAATGGTACACGTCAGGACAGCAAAAACTGCATAAAAAAGCCGCGACTCCAGGGAGGGAGGAAGTCGCGGCCAACTCAAACAAATTAGGGGGTTTGTCTGCGAGTGAGCAAACAATAGCGCAAGCCGCTATTCTCTAAAAGTAATATATAACTATTATTTAATAGCTTTTTATGATTTAGAGCCTCCCAAATGGTGCCGCCCGATGGATCAGCTCCCGGCAGAGCTAATTGATCAGAATATCCCAGTTGGTGGAGTCAAGAATGCTGCCGCGCACGAATTCCCGCAGCCAGCCATCAAAGAAATCGATGGGATTGTAGGCATCCGTCAGCACCATCGCCGGGGTGTCCGCCGGAAAATTGAAACGCTGTCCCATCTGGGTGTGCAGCAAGGGTAGCAGGCTATGGTGACCGCTAATGGTGCTGCGATCCAATTGCAGACGGCGCTCCGCCCCCTGATAGGCCATGATAATCAGATTGCCGACGCCCGGCGTGGATTCCTGCGGGTCGAAGGCCGGGTACACAACCACCTGATCAAAGGCCACCGCCAGCGTCTTCACCACCGAAGCGGTCATGTAGGTCTCGCGCTTGAGGCTGCCGATGAGATTGACGGCCAGCACCCCACCCGGCCGCAGGCGCTCACGCATCAGGC
>JALTPW010000555.1 GCA_026999335.1 Chromatiales bacterium | reverse complement strand
GATGTGCAGAACTCGAATCGTTTTACTTCCGGTGCGATCAATACCGCCGGCGGCACTACAGGCGGCAGTGTCACGATTGGCTCGAGTGATATCATCGTGGGTGCTATCAACACTTCAGCAACGGACATTGGCGGCGCCATCACCCTTGAGGCAACAGACAATACCAACGGTGGTACTCCCAGCATCACCTTGAATGGTGATATCAATGCCAGCGGAGCCACTGAGGGCATCGTCGTCATGAGTTTGAATGGCAGTGATTTGCCCACCGGTAGCGTGACGCTCAATGTCATCAGTGATTTTACCACCGCTGTTACCTTAACCGGCAGCAGTGGCACGGATACCCTCACTGCCGCCAACCGGCCGAACAACTGGTCACTGAGCGCCACGGATTCCGTTCTGAATGGCAACGTCACCTTCTCCAGTATCGAAACACTCACCGGCAATGTACAAACTGATCGCTTCGTCCTGCCGGACAGTGGCGAATTTTCAGGTATGCTCTACGGTGGGGATGGCGCTGATGAGATTCAGGCAGGCAATCGCGTGAATAGCTGGGATATAAACGGCGACGGTGTCGGTACCGTCACTGGCTTGAGCACCATCTTCAATGAGATAGAGCGCCTGACGGGCAACGGCAATAATGATGATTTTACGCTGCTGGCAGCAGGTTCGATCAGCGGTACGATTGATGGCGGTGGGGGCACGAATACACTCATTGGGCGAGATGGCAGTACTACCTGGACGATCTCTGTTGCAGGTAACAGCTTGGCCGTCACCTCCAGTGGCACTGACTATATCAACGCCTTTATCAATATTGACAATCTGATGGGCGGCAGCGGTAGTGACATCTTCCACATCAGTGCAGGTATCCCCGGTAGCGTCAATGGTGGACTGGGTGACGACACCTTCAATCTCACGGCCAATTCCACCGGCGTTATCGATGGTAACGCAGGCAACGACACCTTCAACATCAATGCTGCGGCATTGGCCATTAGCGACCTGCGCGGCGGCACTGGCAGCGACACCCTGAACGGCAACGACACCGCCAACACCTGGACGATCAATGCCGCAAATGCCGGCACTCTGGCCAACGGTGGCCAAATGGTCACGTTCTCGGCCGTGGAAAACCTCAATGGCGCGGCCAACAACGATGACACCTTTCGTTTCACCGTGACACCAACCGTCGGCAATGTCGCAATCGATGGGCTGGGTCAGACTGGACAGGACAACGTCAATCTCGCTGGCCTGAGCGGCGCGGTCAGCGTGCAACTGGGCGCCACCGGCTTCAACAACATCGAATCGATTACTGGCAACAACAGCAACAGTACCCTCATCGGCAGCGATGCGGGCAACACCTGGAATATCACCGCAGAAAATGACGGCAATGTCGGCAGCCTTACTTTTATTGATTTCAACAACCTGACCGGTGGCGCTGGCGACGACATTTTTACCTTCCAGACCGGCAGCAGCCTGAGCGGCCAGCTGGACGGCGGCATCGGCCGCGACCGTGTCGACATGTCCGCCCTGACCGCCGTGGATGTCACCCTGGGCCAGGGATTGGTGGCTATCGAACAGATCACTGGCAACAATACCAACAGCATCCTGCGCGGCACGACCGTTGCCAATACCTTCACCCTGACGGGTGCCAACGATGGTCGCCTGGACAGTCTCGACTTCGTGAATTTCACCGATCTCGATGGTGGCAACGGCAACGACCGGTTTGTTTTTCAGTCTGGCGGTAGTTTGAGCGGTCTGCTGGATGGCGGTGGCGGTACTGACAGCGTGGACATGTCCGCCCTGGCCGTTGTGGATGTCACCCTGGATCAGGGATTGGTGAATATCGAACGGCTCACTGGCAACAATACCAACAGCATCCTGCGTGGCACGACCGAGGCCAATACGTTCATCCTGACCGGTGCCAACGACGGCACTCTGGACGGTCTTGCCTTCGAGAACTTCACCGACCTCGATGGCGGCGATGACAACGATACCTTCACCTACCAGACCGGCGGTAGCCTGAGTGGCCGGCTGGATGGCGCGGGTGGTACGGATCGTGTGGATCTGTCCACCCTGGCCACCGTCGATATCACCCTGGGTCAGGGCTTGGCAAATATCGAACAGCTTATCGGCAACGACAGCAACAGCATCCTGCGTGGCACGACCGGGGCCAATACCTTCATCCTGACCGGTGCCAACGACGGCACCCTGGACGGCCTTGCCTTCGAGAACTTCAATAACCTCGACGGTGGTGATGACAATGACACTTTCACCTACCAGACCGGCGCTAGCCTGAGCGGCCGGCTGGATGGCGGCGCCGGTATTGACCGCGTGGACCTGTCCACCCTGGCCGCCGTGGATATCACTCTCGGCCAAGGGTTGGTGAATATCGAACAGGTCGCCGGCAACAATACCAACAGCACCCTGCGCGGCACGACCGGGGCCAATACCTTCATCTTGACCGGCGCCAATACCGGTATTTTCGACGAGACCCTCAGCTTCAGCGGCTTTACCGCCCTCGACGGTGGCGCCGGCGATGACACCTTTACCTACCAGGCCAACGGCAGTCTGAGCGGCCGGCTGGATGGTGGCGCGGATATTGACCGCGTGAACCTGTCCGCCCTGACCGTCGTGGATGTCACTCTGGGTCAGCGCCTGGTGGCTATCGAACAACTTACCGGCAACGACAACAACAGCACCCTGCGCGGCACGACCGGGGCTAATATCTTTATCTTGACCGGCGCCAATACCGGTATTTTCGATGAGACCCTCACCTTCAGCGGCTTTACCGCCCTCGACGGCGGCGCCGGCGATGACATCTTTACCTACCAGGCCACCGGCAGCCTGAGCGGCCGGCTGGATGGCGGCAGCGGCGGCGACCGCGTCGACCTATCCCTGGTGACCCGGGCCCTCCGCATCACCCAGGGTGAAGACATCAACAATATGGAAATCCTCACCGGCAACGATAACAGCACCCTGGTTGGCACGGCTGCCGCCAATGCGTTTATCCTCAGCGGTGAAAACAGCGGCACGCTTGATAATGTCCTCGCGTTCTCCCGCGTCAACCGGCTCCACGGTGGTGATGGTGATGACACCTTCACCTTCCAGGCCGATGGGCGCCTGACAGGTCTGCTGGACGGTGGCGTCGGTAACGACCGTGTTGATCTGTCGCTGGTGAGCGATGCCCTCCGTATCACCCAGGGTCAAGACATCGACAACATCGAAACCCTCAACGGCAACAACGGCACCCTGATCGGCACCGCAGCGGCCAATGTCTTTGTTCTCAGCGGCGAAAACAGCGGCAGCCTCGACGACCAGCTTACCTTCACCGGTATCACCGCCCTCGACGGTGGCGAGGGTGACGACGCGTTTGTCTTCCAGCCTGACGCCCGCCTGGACGGCCTGCTGGCAGGTGGCCGCGGCAGCGACCGCGTCGACCTGTCACAGGTGACTCGGGCCCTTCGCATCACCCAGGGCAGCGACATCGACAGCATCGAAACCCTCATCGGCAACGACAATGGCACCCTGATCGGCACTACGGCTACTAATACCTTCGTGCTGAGTGGTGAAAACGCCGGCACCCTCGACGACAACCTTGCCTTCAGCGACTTCAACCAGCTCGATGGTGGTGCCGGCGATGACAGCTTCACCTTCGGCGCCAATGGTCGACTGACAGGCTTATTGGAAGGCGGCGCTGGCCGCGACCGCGTCGATCTGTCACGAGTGACCCGTGCCCTTCGTGTCACCCAGGGAACAGATATCGACAATATCGAAACCCTCACCGGCAATAACAACGGCACCCTGATCGGCAGCGCGGGGGAGAGTGCGTTTGTCCTTAGCGGTGAAAACAGCGGCAGCCTCGACGGCAGCCTTGCCTTTACCCATTTCAATCGGCTCGATGGCGGTGGCGGTAACGACACCTTCATCTTCGGCGCCAATGGCCGCCTGACG
>JALTPW010000554.1 GCA_026999335.1 Chromatiales bacterium | reverse complement strand
CGCGGTCGAGGAACCAGCGGTCATGAGAGATCACCACGGCGCAGCCGGGGAAGTCGAGCAGGGCCTCTTCCAGGGCGCGCAGGGTTTCCACGTCGAGGTCGTTGGTGGGCTCGTCGAGCAGCAGCACGTTGCCGCCGGCGGCCAGCAGTTTGGCCAGGTGCACACGGTTGCGTTCACCGCCGGAGAGATCACCGACGCGCTTTTGCTGGTCGCTGCCTCTGAAGTTGAAGCGGCCGACGTAGGCGCGCGAGTTCACCGCCAGGGTGCCGATCTGCATGATGTCGTGGCCGCCGGAGATTTCTTCCCACACGGTTTTGCTGCCATCCAGTGCATCGCGACTCTGGTCGACGCAGGCGATCTTTACCGACTCGCCGATCTTCAGTTCACCGCCATCCGCTTGCTCATCGCCGGTGATCATACGAAACAGAGTGGTCTTGCCGGCGCCGTTGGGGCCGATGATACCGACGATGCCACCCTTGGGCAGATTGAAACTGAGGCCCTCGTAGAGCAGGCGGTCGCCAAAGCCTTTTTTGACATCCGTGGCCTCGATCACCAAATCACCGAGGCGCGGGCCGGGCGGGATGAACAGCTCGTTGGTGGCGTTGCGCGCCGTGTAGTCCTGGTTGCTCAGTTCCTCGAAGCGCGCCAGACGCGCCTTGCTCTTGGCATGGCGGCCCTTGGGATTGCTGCGTACCCATTCCAGCTCGGCCTTCATGGCCTTGATGCGAGCGTTCTCGCCGCGCTCTTCCTGCGCCAGGCGCTGTTCTTTCTGTTCCAGCCAGGAGGAGTAATTGCCCTCCCAGGGGATGCCGTGGCCACGATCCAGCTCCAAAATCCAGCCGGCGACGTTGTCGAGGAAATAACGGTCATGGGTGACCGCCACCACGGTGCCGGGAAAATCGTGCAGGAAACGCTCCAGCCAGGCCACGGACTCGGCGTCGAGGTGGTTGGTGGGCTCATCGAGCAGTAGCATGTCGGGGTTGGACAGTAGCAGCTTGCACAGCGCCACGCGGCGGCGCTCGCCACCGGACAGCTTGCTGACATCGGCATCCCACGGCGGCAGGCGCAGGGCGTCGGCGGCGATCTCCAGGGTGCGCTCCAGGTTGTGGCCGTCGCTGGCTTGCAGAACCGCCTCCAGCTCGGCCTGTTCGGCGGCCAGGGCATCGAAGTCGGCGTCTGCTTCGGCATAGGCGGCGTAGACCTCGTCGAGACGTTTTTGTGCCGCAGTGATGTCGCCCAGGGCCTGTTCCACGTTGCCGCGCACGTCTTTGCTCTCGTCCAGTTCCGGCTCCTGGGACAGAAAACCGATCTTGATGCCGGGCTGTGGACGGGCCTCGCCGAGGATGTCGGTGTCGAGACCGGCCATGATGCGCAGCAGGGTGGACTTGCCCGAACCATTGAGACCCAGCACGCCGATCTTGGCGCCGGGAAAAAAGGACAGGGAGATGTTTTTGAGAATTTCACGCTTGGGCGGAACCACCTTGCCCACGCGGTTCATGGTGTAAACGTATTGTGCCATGGCGGATTATCTGCTCGATCTGCGGATGAAAAAAGACCGACTACGTTAAGCAATGGGCGAGGGGATGTAAAGTAAGCAGCCTGGATCAAACATCGCGAAACCCGGGAATCTATCCCATTGACTACTCCAGGTTTCGCGATGCCCAATCCAGGCTGTTTGTTGTCAGACGGTTATCTCATACAGGGGCCACACTGCCCTGTGGAATCATGGCGCAGAGATTACCGCATGCGCTTGATGGTGATTTTTGCCACCGGGTTGCGCCAGTCGAACTGGGCCGGTCTCAGATCAGCGACGCCATGAATGCCGGGGTGGATGTGCACGTATCCCTCGCCATCTTCTGGTGACAGCGCTGCACCTCCGCAATAGGGGCCGGGGATGTTGGCGCACAGTTCGTCGTTCATCTCTGTACCGGCATCATAGGCAGGCGACATGATGGTTCGCATGCGGTGCCTTTTGGGTACCCGAATGCCATTGACGGCAATAAAGGCATCGTTGGTGGGGATCAGCATCGACACCACACTGATGTGGCGGAAGTGCTTGGTGGTTTTAACGTTGACGCTGACACTTTCGCCGGGCCCGAGCAGCTCGCCGGTGGATGCCACATCGTGGGCCATACCTGAGTTGAGCAGTCGTTCGCTCAGCGGCTGGGTATTACCGCTTTCGGCGACGGCCGTCAGCTCCTGGCTTGCCGGCTGGCCAAGCTTGAACAACTTCGTGTTGTGTTTGTGGCTGGCGACCATGATGGGGGTAAAGGTCTGGCCATGGGTGAGATTGGTAATGGTAACTGTGTAACGGTGCTCATCGCTGGCCTGCACCAAGGCCATGGAAAACACGGCGCTTGCAAGGAAAAAACCCTGCAACAGGCGCTTGCTTCGCAGTGTCTTGCTGAAAGTGGTCTCGCTCATCTATCTAACTCCTTTTGTGTTTTTTCAGGATTGCCGGTTATGGTTAAATGAATCAACCGGCGGATTGAGTCTGGACAGGGCAGGTCACGTAATGGTCACGTGAAAATCACAAATCTATCCCGTTGTGAAATAGACGCTGTAATGGCAAAGACGGGATAGACGGGATCAGGCGTAGTGGTAAGCGGGCAGTTCGAAACTGAACTCGGTGCCGAGACCGGGCTGGCTGCGGGCGAGAATGGTGCCGCCATGCAAGTCGATAATACGCTTGACGATGGCCAGGCCAAGGCCGGCATGCCGTGCGTTGTTGGCGTCATTTTGGGCACGGCTTTTTTGCAGACGATAGAAACGATCGAAGATATACGGAATTTCATGTGCTGGAATGCCTTGTCCGGTGTCGGCAACTTTCACCGTGATATGGTCGGCATCGCTGTTCAGCGAAAGGGTGATGCAGCCACCGGTGGGTGTGTAGCGCAGGGCATTTTCGATCAGGTTGTCCAGCACCCGCTGGATGAGGGCGATATCGCCATAGGCAAAGGGCAGTTCGCCGGGGAGATCGGTGTGCAGCTGGATGTTCCGGCTTTCCGCCTTGATGGAAAATTTATGCACCATGTCCTGCACCAGTTCCGCCAGGGAAAAGGGCTCGATGTTGAGCAGGGTTTCGCTGGAGTCCAGCTTGGCCAGTTCGAACAACTCACCAATCAGTTGGTTCAGCTGGGTGCTCTGTGTCGTGGCAATTTGCAGGTATTTTTTCCGTTCGTCGATGGACAGGGTCTCGTCTTTGAGCAGTAGGGTTTCGAGATAGCCGTGTAATGAAGTGAGTGGTGTGCGCAGGTCGTGGGAGACATTGGCGATCATTTCACGCCGTTTGGCATCGGTTCGTTTCAGGGCTTCCAATTGTTGGTCGATGCGCATGGCCATTTGATTGAAGGTGAGTCCCAATTGGTCGACTTCATCGCGGGGCTGTGCGGGTGCCGGGTAACGCATGGCTGGATCGGGTGCTTGTCTGCTATTTGCCGCGCCATAGTCCCGCATGATGCGTGACAATGTCCGCAGGCGGCGGGTGAGAAAGGCAAAGGCCGTCAGACCGGCAGCCAGTGCCAGCAGCAGCCCGATGCCAAGCCCGGTGGTGGCGAAGCTGAGAATGTAACTGCCGCGCACCATTTGCGTGGCGCTGTCGAAGGCTTCACCTTCGAGGATGACGTAGAGGTAACCGGCCGGTGTGCCGTTACCGGGAATCTCGGCCGCAGAAAAGACTTTTTGGCGATCCGGCCCACGCGGGTCGTCACCCAGCAGGGGGTATTGATTGTCTCCACCAAGGTATGCCCGTATTGGCGCCAGTGAAACCCGTTTGCGCTTGACGTGACCCTCGGGTGCGGAATAAGCGAGTATTCGGCCACCCTTGTCCAGCAGATAGACCTCGATGGCCGGGTTGATCACCATCAGCCAGTGAAACAGAGATTTTAGGTTTTTCTGATTGATCTGTTGCTCGGCAAGCAATGGTTCTTCGTTGACGATTTGTCGTG
>JALTPW010000553.1 GCA_026999335.1 Chromatiales bacterium | reverse complement strand
CTTTTCATTAAACCCGGCCTGCTTAGCCGTACTAAGGAAGTGTCTGGGCTGGATTGTGTGCCAGAGGTAGTGACGATTCTTCCCACTGATGGCCATGGCCATTTTTATCTTCTTCGCCTGTAGCTGTTTATTGGCCAATAATGGATACGCCGACATAATGTCGTAAAGCGGCGTCATCCTGAATCGTCCTTCAGGCTCAATAAACACACTAAAGTTCTTCGCATGCCCATCGATAGCAGCCAGAAGCCAGAACAACACCTGACTTTTCAGGAAGAGCGCTCGATCATGTTTCGCCTCTCGAGACTGTAACAGCAAACGCATAATGGATTTGATACCCGGGCCACCGTCACTCTCATATTTAATATTGGGTGAAACCCCAAGCGCCTGACACATATCCTCCTGGGGAAGACGCATGATCCAGCCGTCGCCATGGCGACGATCAAAACGCTCAACAACGAGTGCTTTCATTCCATCAAATGTCGCCACTTCAGTGTGACAGACGGGAAGCCCAAAGGCCTCGGCGATTTTCAGGCACAGCCACTCATTTTCACAACTCTCACTGAGATCCATTCCAGAATGTTCAATCTTACCAATCGGTAACTTAAAGATATGCGTGGTGGGGGTTGTCCCTATTGGGCGATGCCAGGCATCATCCTTCCAAAGCAGCGCCGTCTTTTCCTGCGCACCGGCAATGGAAATACGAAACGCATCCCCATCCTCTTCAGACATGCCCAGTGGTGCAGCACGATAATTACCCAGAAGTTGTGCGATCTGGGTATCATTGAGACGCTCCCCTTCAATGCACCGCACATCTCGTGGCACCTGATCATTTGGGACAATTTGTACGGCGCCCACACAGTCCATCCCAATTGCTGAGAGCAAGTCAAAAGGATGCGAGGTCGGTGCTTTGAAACGGGTCTGGATTCGATTGCGGATCTGCGTGTTATCCGGAAGCAGATTGTCGAAGTAGTTATAAACAATCTCTCCACTATAGCCTCGGTGCTGCAAAGGCATGGAAAGCGAAACAGGACGCGCCCCACCCGTG
>JALTPW010000552.1 GCA_026999335.1 Chromatiales bacterium | reverse complement strand
TCACGGCGCAGCAGATCCTGCTCCAGGGTCACATCCGGCGCGGCATGTACGTTGAAGCCGTGATAACCCGGCGCGGTCTTGCGTTCGGTGCGCGCCAGGGCATATTCTTCGTGGCTCTCCGGGTGTAGAAAGACCGGGAAATCCTTGCCCACCAGACGGTAGCCGCGCGTGGTCATGTCTTCCACCGTGGCGCCCACCACCACCCAGTCGCGCTCCTTGGGTGTCAGTCCCAGCAATTTATCGCGCACCGCGCCGCCTACCAAAAATGTCTCCATGCGGGTATTTTACGCCCATGCCGCACTATCTGACACGCCTCTTTCTCCTTGCCCTGCTTATTTTGGCCCTCGGCGGCTGCGGTTATTATGCCCAGTCCATCCGTGGCCAGTGGGAGCTGATCAGCAAACGACAGTCCATCGAGACCCTGCTGGCCGACCCGCAGACCCCCGCCGCGCTGCGTGAAAAACTGCACCGCGTGCAACAGATCCGCCATTTCGCCAACGTGCAGCTGGCCCTGCCCGACAACGGCAGCTACCGAGACTATGCCGACCTCGGGCGTCCCTTTGTGGTTTGGAACGTGTTTGCCGCCCGTCCGCTGTCCATGCGGCTCGAAACCTGGTGCTTTCCGGTCGCCGGCTGCGTGGGCTACCGGGGTTATTTCGACGAGGCCGAGGCACGGGCCTATGCCGCCACCCTGGCGGCGCAGGGATTGGAAACCCACGTCGCCGGTATCAGCGCCTATTCCACCCTGGGCTGGTTCGACGACCCTCTGCTCAATACCGTAATGGGTCGTTCGGAGACACGCTTAGCGGGGCTGATTTTTCACGAACTGGCGCATCAGCGCGTCTATGTACAGGACGACACGGCCTTCAATGAGGCCTTTGCCTCGGCCGTGGAACAGGAAGGCGTGCGACGCTGGCTGGCGCAGAACGGTGGTGAGCAACAAGAAGATGCCCGTTTCCGCCAGCGCCAGAATGATTTCGTGGATCTGGTGACCGCTTCCCGCGACCGTCTGGCGATACTGTATGCCAGCGAGCTGCCCGAGGCGAA
>JALTPW010000551.1 GCA_026999335.1 Chromatiales bacterium | reverse complement strand
TTGGTCTTGTTGTCAATGACAGTGATGTTGATGGCGACACACTGAGTGTGGCCTCTATTAACGGCACCACCATTACCCCTGGAACGGCGCAGGTTATCGCGGTTGGTAATGGCCAGGTGAATGTATCCGCCCTTGGGGTTGTGACGTTTACGCCTGATCTGAACTATAATGGTGCGATCTCGTTTGACTATGTTGTATCGGATGGCAACGGCGGCAGTGATACGGGTACGGTTAATGGTACGGTCAGCCCGGTTAATGATGGTCCTGTTGCGGTTGGCGACAGTGCGACAATGCTGGAGGACAGTGTTCTTGCCAATATTGATGTGCTTTCCAATGACAGTGATGTTGAGGGCGATGTTTTATCGATCCTTGGTATTCCAACGGCGGCCAATGGCAGTGTTAGCGTTAATGGTGATGGTACGCTGAACTATACGCCTGATCTCAACTTCAATGGCATTGATACGATCAGCTATGTTGTATCGGATGGCAACGGCGGCAGTGATACGGGCACGCTGACAATTACGGTCAGCCCGGTTAATGATGGTCCTGTTGCGGTTGGCGACAGTTTCTCAGGGGTTGAGGATGGTGGTGTTGTTGGCGGCAATGTTGTTGGTAATGACAGTGATGTTGATGGTGATGTGCTCAGTGTGGCCTCGTTTGTGATATCGGGCACCACCTACAGTGCCGGGGCGACGGCCTCGCTTGTTGAGGGTGATCTTACGCTCAACAGTGATGGTTCGTTTACGTTTTCGCCCGGTTTGAACTTCAACGGTTCTGTTCCCAGTGTCAGCTATACAATCAGTGACGGCAATGGCGGCGTGGCTGGTTCGACGCTCGATATTACCATTTCTGCGGTTAATGATGGTCCTGTTGCGGTTGATGATGGGTTTACGGTTGTTGAGGATACGACGAGTTCACCGCTTGGTCTTGTTGTCAATGACAGTGATGTTGATGGCGACACACTGAGTGTGGCCTCTATTAACGGCACCACCATTACCCCTGGAACGGCGCAGGTTATCGCGGTTGGTAATGGCCAGGTGAATGTATC
>JALTPW010000550.1 GCA_026999335.1 Chromatiales bacterium | reverse complement strand
ATACCAAGGATTGATAAAACATCGCCATCAACATCACTGTCATTGGAAAGCACATCAATATTGGCAAGAACACTATCTTCCAGCGTCGTTGCAACATCATCAACCGCAACAGGACCATCATTAACCGGGCTGACCGTACCATTAACCGTGCCCGTATCACTGCCCCCGTTGCCATCCGATACAACATAGTCAAACGAGATCGCACCATTATAGTTAAGATCAGGCGTAAACGTCACAACCCCAAGGGCTGATACATTCACCTGGCCGTTCATCACCCCGATAACCTGCGCCGTTCCAGGGGTAATGGTGGTGCCGTTAATAGAGGCCACACTCAGTGTGTCGCCATCAACATCACTGTCATTGCCAACAAGAGCAAGCGGTGAACTCGTCGTATCCTCAACAACCGTAAAGCCGTCATCAACCGCAACAGGACCATCATTAACCGCAGAAATGGTAATATCGAGCGTCGAACCAGCCACGCCCCCATTGCCGTCACTGATCGTATAGCTGACACTGGGAACAGAACCGTTGAAGTTCAACCCGGGCGAAAACGTAAACGAACCATCACTGTTGAGCGTAAGATCACCCTCAACAAGCGAGGCCGTCGCCCCGGCACTGTAGGTGGTGCCCGATATCACAAACGAGGTCACGCTAAGCACATCACCATCAACATCACTGTCATTGCCAACAACATTGCCGGTAACATCCAGGCCATCCTCAGACCCCGAATAACTGTCGCCAACCGCAACAGGACCATCATTAACCGGGCTGACCGTAATTGTCAGCGTGCCCGTATCACTGCCCCCGTTGCCATCCGATACAACATAGCTGATCGTATCAGTGCCATTGAAGTTGAGATCAGGCGTATAGTTCAGCGTACCATCACCATTAACGCTAACACTGCCATTGGCCGCCGTCGGGATACCAAGGATTGATAAAACATCGCCATCAACATCACTGTCATTGGAAAGCACATCAATATTGGCAAGAACACTATCTTCCAGCGTCGTTGCAACATCATCAACCGCAACAGGACCATCATTAACCG
>JALTPW010000549.1 GCA_026999335.1 Chromatiales bacterium | reverse complement strand
TCGTGCGCATGTCGCGGATGGGAATCCGTTCCTGCAGCAGGTTCTGCAAGACCTTCAGCACCACGCCCAGGGGCAGTAGCTTGGGCACCAGATCCTCCACCAGTTTGGGCGCCGACTTGGCCAGCTTGTCGAGCAACTGCTGCACTTCTTCGTGGCCCAGCAGTTCAGCGGCATGGCTCTGCAGGATGTGGCTGAGGTGGGTGGCGATCACGGTGCTGGCATCCACCACCGTGTAGCCCAGACTTTGCGCCTGATTACGCTGTGCGGGATCGATCCACACCGCCTCCAGACCAAAGGCCGGATCGGTGGTGGCAATACCGCCGGGAAGGGTGCCGAACACCTGCCCGGGATTGATGGCCATATCACGATCCGGGTGGATCTCGGCCTCGCCCACGGGCACACCCATCAGGGCCAGACGATAGGTATTGGGCGACAGGTCGAGGTTGTCACGGATATGCACCGAGGGAATCAGAAAACCCAGCTCCTGCGACAGTTTCTTGCGCACGCCCTTGATGCGACCCATCAACTGCCCACCCTGACTGCGGTCGACCATGGGGATCAGTCGGTAGCCCACTTCCAGGCCGATGATATCCACCGGCTCCACGTCGTCCCAGCTCAGTTCCTTGTTTTCCGGTGTGCTCTCCTGCGTGGGTGCCGCCACGGGCTTGTCGGCACTTTCCTTCCGCCGTTTCGCTATCCACCAGGCGGAGCCGCCCGCCACCGCCGCCAGACTCAGAAAAACCAGGTTAGGCATGCCGGGGATCAGACCCATGGCGCCGATGATGGTAGCCGCCACGGCCAGCGCCTTGGGGTTGTCGAACAACTGCTTGAGCACCTGCTCGCCCATGTCCTGCGAAGAGGAATTGCGCGTCACCATCAGGCCGGCGGCCGTGGACAGCAGCAAGGAGGGAATCTGTGCCACCAGGCCATCGCCGATGGTCAGCAGGGTATAGTTGTGCGTGGCATCCCCCATACTCATACCGTGCTGCAACATGCCCACCGCCAGACCACCGATGATGGTAATCACCAGGATCAGGATGCCAGCCACCGCATCGCCACGCACGAATTTGCCGGCGCCGTCCATGGAACCGTAGAAATCGGCTTCCTGCGAAACCTCGCTGCGGCGCTCACGGGCCTCCTCCTGAGTAATAATGCCGGCGTTGAGATCGGCATCGATAGCCATCTGCTTGCCGGGCATGGAATCCAGGGTGAAACGTGCACTGACTTCGGCCACACGGGTGGCGCCCTTGGTGACCACGACGAAATTGATGATCACCAGGATCATAAAAATGACGATACCCACCGCCGTGTTACCACCGACGACGAATTCACCAAAGGCCTTGATCACCTGCCCGGCGGCATCGGTGCCGGTATGGCCTTCCAGCAACACCACGCGCGTCGAGGCGATATTCAGCGACAGACGCAGCAGGGTGGCCAGCAGCAGAATGGTGGGAAACACGGCGAATTCCAGCGGTCGCTTGACATACACCGCCGCCAGCAAGATCACCAGCGCCAGGGAGATATTGAAGGTAAACAGGATGTCCAGCATGAAAGGCGGCAATGGCACCACCATCATGGCCAGCATCACCATCACCAGAAGGGGGGCACCGAGACCGCCACTGATCAGGCGTTTGGCGCGTTCGATTAATTGGCTTGTATCCATCACTACTCGTCTCGTTTCAGGTCATCGGGGATCGGCATATCGGCAGCGAATTCCGGGGCGATACCGCCATTGAGGTCGTAGTGACGCAGCTGGAATACATAGGCCAGTACCTGCGCCACGGCCAAAAACAGCCCGGCGGGGATCTCTTCATTCAGTTCGGTGTGGTGATAAATGGCGCGCGCCAATGGCGGTGCGGAGACGATGGGGACATCGTTGGCGACGGCAATGCGGCGGATATGGCCGGCCACTTCATCGACACCCAAGGCGACCACGATGGGCGCCGCGCTCTTTTCCTGATCGTATTTCAGCGCCACCGAATAATGGCTCGGGTTGGTGATCACCACGTCGGCCTTGGGCACCTCTTCCATCATGCGGCGTTGGGCGACCTCCTGCTGGGTCTGGCGGATCTTGCTCTTCAATTCCGGGCTGCCTTCCGTCTCCTTGAATTCATCCTTCACTTCCTGCTTGGTCATGCGTTGCTGACGCGCGTGATCCCATATCTGAAAAGGCACATCCAGCAACGCCACCAGAATCAGTGCACAGCTGAGAAAAAACACCACCGCAATCAGTTCATCGCCCAGATGCGCCATGCCTGAATTCACATCCTCGTAACCCAGGCCCAGAAAAACATCCATCTTGCTGACTAACAGCCAATAGCCCACTGCGCCGACCAACCCCAGCTTGGCGACAGACTTCAGCAACTCCGCCAGGCTCTTGGCGGAGAAAATCCGCCCGATGCCCTTGATGGGATCCATTTTTTTGAGATCCGGCTGGATCGGCTTGAGACTGAATGCCCAACCACCCAGCGCCATGGGCGCAATCAGGGCAACGATGATCAGCAGCGCCATCAGTGGAATCACCACATGCAGACCGGCCATGATGGAATGGGAAAACAGTTTCATCATGGCGTGGGTATCAAAGATATCGGCACGCCGGATACTCAGGTTGTCGCGCAGGATCTCTTCCAGGCCGGTGACCATGCCCTTGCCCAGAAACAGGAATCCGGCACTGCTCACCAGCAGCACGATGACCGTGGTGAGTTCCTTTGAGCGGGCAATCTGGCCCTTGTCGCGGGCCTCTTGTTTGCGTTTTGCCGACGCCTCTTCCGAGCGTTCCTGGCCGTTGTCGTTTTGTGCCATGGCCTATCCACCCGCCAGCCAGCGCATGAATTCAAAGATAATCGTCAGCTGGTTGCTCACCTGCGCGGATATCGCATCCATGGTGACGATCATGATGAAAAACCCCGCCAGAATCGCAATCGGAAAGCCCAGTGAAAAAATATTGAACTGCGGCGCCGAGCGGGTGACGATGCCGAAGGTCAAGTTGATCAACAACAGAGCGGCGATGGCCGGCAGGGCGATCTGCACCGCACCGGCATACATCTTTCCGCCCCACACCGCGAGCTGCCACATGCCATCGCGACTGAGACCCTGCATGCCGATGGGCAGGGTTCTGAAGCTTTCCGCCACCACATCGATGAACACCAGATGTCCATCCAGAGCGAAAAAAATCAGCGTCAGCATAATCACGTAAAACTGACTGATCACCGGCACCGTGGTGCCGGAAGTGGGATCGACCATGGTGGCGAAGCCCAGGCCCATTTGATAGGCGATGATCTGCCCACCCAGTACAAACATGGCAAAAATCAATCGCAGCGCCAGCCCCATGGCGACGCCGATGAGAATCTGGTTGAGGGTAATCAGAACCGCCTCACCGCTGATCGGATCAACCGCCGGCGGTGGGGGCAAGACCGGCATAATGACAAAAGTGATCATCAGGGCGAAGACCAGTTTGATGCGCACCGGAACCGTGCGTGCGCCAAACACCGGCGCCGCCGTCACCAATGCGGCAACACGAAACAGCGGCCAGAGAAAGGCCCCGACCCATGACATGATGTCTGCACTGGCAAGGGTCATCATGTGGATGCCTCGCTCAGCCGATGATCATCGGAATTTCACCGAGTAGGCGCTGGGTGAAATCCATCAGCAGGGTCAGTAACCAGGGCCCCGCCACCATCAGGGTCAGAAAGGTGACACCCAGCTTGGGAATAAAACTCAGGGTCTGCTCATTGAGCTGGGTGGCGGCCTGGAACATACTCACCAGCAGACCTACGGCCAATGCCGGCAGAAGAATAATCCCCGTCAGCAACAGGGTGACCTCAAGGGCTTTTTGCGCGACGGTCAATACCATTTCCGGGGTCATGATTATTTTCCTTTAGCACACCGCCACCCGGGAAAGGGCAACTGAGATTAGACGTAAAAACTCGATGCCAGCGTGCCCATGATCATGGCCCA
>JALTPW010000548.1 GCA_026999335.1 Chromatiales bacterium | reverse complement strand
CCTCAACCCTCAACCCTCAACCCTCAACCCTCAACCCTCAACCCTCAACCCTCAACCCTCAACCCTCAACCCTCAACCTCAACCTCAACCTCAACCTCAACCTCAACCTCAACCTCAACCTCAACCTCAACTCCAACCTCCAACCTCCAACCTCCAACCTCCAACCTCCAACCTCCAACCTCCAGGCGGTTGTGTTTACATCCTTTGTCTAAGGGTGCCTATTTTTGGGCACTCTGCATCTGCCCTGAAGTTACGGGTTCAGGTAAAATGGATGGATTGAGGAAGTGGCTGAACCGTTGACCGCTGCCTTGGTATCATCCACGGATGGTATCTTTAACCCAGTAGTTTACGTTTCACGCCGAATAGGAAATTTTATGAAATACCGGAAATTGGGCCGAACAGAATTGAATATCAGTGTCATTGGTCTTGGTACGATGACATGGGGATTTCAAAACAGCCAGGCGGAAGGGTTTGAACAGATGGATTATGCGCTTGAGCAAGGAGTGAATTTTTTTGATACTGCCGAGATGTATGCAATTCCGCCAATGAGCGAAACGTTTGGCACCACCGAAACCATTATCGGTAACTGGTTTGCTTCACGCTTAAGCCGTGAAAAAGTGATTCTTGCATCAAAAATCACAGGGCCAGGCTTACCCTGGATCAGAGATGGCAAGAATATCATTGACAAGAAAAATATTTTACTTGCCGTTGAGGGAAGCCTGAAGAGGTTGCAAACGGATTATATAGACCTTTATCAATTACACTGGCCCAACAGGGGATCATATCACTTTGGAAAAATATGGGATTACCGGCCAGAATTTGATGCGCAGGCAGAGGAAGACAATTTTTTAGAGGTTTTGCAGACGTTGCAGACATTGGTTCAGGACGGAAAAATCAGCCACATTGGCTTGTCGAATGAAACCGCCTGGGGATTGAGTAAATGGCTGCAGTTGGCGCAAAGACATGGGCTGCCACGAGCGGTTTCCATTCAGAATGAGTACTCTTTGCTTTGTCGTCACTTCGAACCTGATCTTAGTGAAATAGCCATCCA
>JALTPW010000547.1 GCA_026999335.1 Chromatiales bacterium | reverse complement strand
GACAGTATACTTAGGAGATAAAAAAAAGAAAAGAAAGAAAAGAAAGAAAAAAGAAAAGGGGTGTGCGGCCGAGCCAGGTCGATTATTCCAGCGGGTGAGAGTCCCGTCCCGGCAAGGCAGGTCAGCCACCGGGTAGCTATCGTCGGGCAGGCGGGAGTAATCCCAAATGTTAAGCACGACGTGCGCAAGCCAAGTAGGGTGGGCACGTTATTTGTGCCCACGGGTTTCTATCCGATGTATTAACAAGTCGGTATTAATGGATACACCTTGTTGGATCTTCTACCAATAAACAAAGTAGTTTCAGTCTTTAACGGTATCCTTCAAGAGTGCCTAGGTAGTAAGTACCTTTTACAATAAAACTTACGCCTATTATTCCTAACTCAAAAAAGGGAAGAGGCATTAATCCTTTAGGGTTCAGCCGTAATCACCAAACACCCTTCCATCACCCGCACCTTCAGCGGGGTGTTGATCTCAAAGCCCGCCTGTTGCAGCCATTGCCCCTGAATATTGATCCACGGTACGGTGAAATAAATCGTCTCATCAAAATGGGAATGATCTGGGTCTTTAATAATGCGAGAACCATTTCCCTTACGCACTTTTAAATTCCGCTCATGACAAGTCCGGCTTTTCGTTACACGTCGTCCTGGCGTAGAATGTTGCTTAGCCATCATAACCTCCTAACTAGGTTGTTGTGGTTAGCTGGCCCTGGGTGCTGATACACCTTGGGTCAGCGCTTTATATTTCTCGCTTTAATCGCTTTCTTTCGTTTTAATCGCCTTAACGTCTCGTTTTTCCTCCTTGTTGTTTTATTTAAGCCTCAGAGTGAAATATTTTCTTCCCTTCTTGTCCTATCTCTCCATCGCCTTCAGGGTGGTTGCCATGTTGTGTTTGGCGATCATAGCGTCCAACAGTTGGATAACCAGGTCCCGTTCTTCTTTGTCGAATCCCTCAATGGTCTGGAAGCGCTGAATCAGCCGCGTGTTGTAGATTGGCGGTTCGGCGTTGTGGTGACCACCGATCAGGTGATCCACCGAGGTATCCAGCACCTCGG
>JALTPW010000546.1 GCA_026999335.1 Chromatiales bacterium | reverse complement strand
GTGTGACAAGTTGATTACTTATCGGCTGCACTTCAGCCCAGCTGTAATTCTTATTTGGCACCAAACGTGCTTCTACATCAAGCACATCAAGCGGTAACCTTCCAGAGACACCGGCGCAGAACGCATTGCTGATACTCACTGTTGTTAACCCGAATATGGCGCTGCCGTGGCGGCTGCGACTGACAAACTGTCTGCTGACAGGGGCGGTGCTGTCTCTGCTGTTTGCCGGGCGGGGTCTGGCGGCCCCGTTGCCAGATGCTGCCGCCACTGGTGGCAATGAATCCGGGCGTGAGTTCGTGATGCCCGAACGCCCCCCGCTTCCCACGGAAGTACTGGTCAACGGGGAGGTGCCGCTGGATGCCCGGTTGTCCGTGCCGCAAGGTCCGCGGATCTTTGTGCGCCGCCTCGCGCTGCTGGGTGTGGAGGAACGACCGGAAAATGGCATTCGCGTCGCCGATTTGCAGGCCCTGGTGGATCGTCTGTTGAAGGAACGCCTGGCCGCAGCCGCCACAGCCCCCGCCGCGGTGCTGTCGGAGACGGCGCTGCAACAGGAATTGCAGCGTCTCATCGACAACATGCAGCAGCCGGAAGTGGGCAGTGAGCCCATTACGCCCGAGGCCCTGCAGCAGCTCATCGACAAGTTACGTTTGGAGCAGCAACAAGCCGGGTTGGGCATCGATGAACTGCAAGGGATTGCCGCCGAAGTGGCGCGTTATTACCGTCATCACGGCCTGATCCTGGCCCAGGCCTATATCCCACCACAGACTATCCGTGACGGTGTGGTGAGCCTGCGCGTGGTCGAGGGTCGCCTCGGTCAGGTGCAAGTGGAAAAGCCCCGGCGCTACACGGTGGCGCAGCTCACCCGGCCCTTTGCCGGGCAGGTTGGCCAGCCGGTCGCCCGGCAACGGGTCGAAGAGGCCCTGCTGCTACTGTCTGATTATCCCGGCCTGCACAGTTTCGGTGTGTTTCGTCCTGGCAATGAGCCCGGCACCACTGACCTGGTGATTTCCGTGCTGGAGGAGCGGCGCGTCGAGGCCCGCCTGCATGCCGACAACTACGGTTCACAGTACACCGGCGAATATCGCACCCGTGCCGATCTAGTCATCAACAATCCCTTCAAGGCACAGGATCGCCTGTTCGCCCACATCTCCCGCACTTTCCAACCGGACAACGGCCTTTACGGCGGTCTCGGCTACGAGCGCTCCGCCTTCGGCCCACGTAATCTGTTCGGTGTCGGTTACCTCGATAATACCTACGATATGGGCGGCATCCTCGAACCTTTCGGTCTTACCGGTAGCACTCGGGTCGTGGATTTCTATTGGCGCCGCCAGTTCGCCCGCAGCCATCGTTGGAACAGTTTTGGGGTGCTGCGCTTCGCACGCAAGTCCGTGGCTCTGGATGTGGCCGAAGGCCGCGACACTGCCGACGAGCTGTCGGTATTTGGCGCCGAATTAGGCTTCGACCGGCGCAGCGCAGACGGTCGCAGCTATCAGTCTGGCAGGCTGCAGTTCAGTCAGGGGTTGGAGGGCATCCTCGGCTCCATGGACGGCAGCAACGACCCGGACGTTGCCACCGCCAATCGACGTGGTGGCTCCGGTGAATATGCCAGCAGTCAGTTCAGCAAGCTGTCCGCCGACTATCAGTACTGGTACGACATCAGCCAGACCCACAGCCTGCGCCTGGTCACGCGCGGACAGTATTCGGCTGATCTACTGACGTCTATCGAACAATTCTCCATGGGCGGGCCGGGCAGCGTGCGCGCCTATGCCAATGCTGAATATCTGCTCGACACGGGCTATTCACTGTCCCTGGAATGGTTGCTGCGGGCGCCGGGTTTCGCCCAGTGGCCGGCCTTCGCCGGCAAGCGCTGGGGCGAGATCCTGCAGTTTGTGCTGTTTGCCGACACCGCCCAGGGCTGGCTCAATGACCCGTTGGCCAGTGAGCGCAAGAATGTCAGTCTGCACGGTGTGGGCGGCGGGCTGCGTATTTATGCCGGCGCTTTCTCCATGCGCCTCGAAATTGCCGCCCCCGTTGGCGATGAAACGGCCTCCAACGGGCGCGATCCACAGTATTTTTTTGAATTCAATTATGCGCTCTGAGGCGCCGATGAAAGAGGAGGGCCATGTAGCCGTTTAGCATGGTAACAACGGGCGCAGGCTACGGGCAGGAGTAGTGTGCGCCGTGCGCACAACAGGGACAGCCAATTTCTCTAGTGCATTTCCTGCCGCTGTATTGAGCGAAAGAGTTACAGGCTTTTATGAAAAATGTCGGACGTGTGAGATGAAAGGACATGAGTGATGGAATGTGCCCCATACCGGGGCGTGAAATAGGGCACAGCGGTCTGGGGACAATGCTGGTGGTAGCCTGGCTCGCCATGGGCACCGCACTGGCCGCTCCCGAGGGCGGCCGCATTACCACCGGCAGCGGCAGCATCCAGCAGGTTTCCCCCAATACCACGCAGATCAACCAGACCTCCAACACCCTTTCCATCGATTGGCAGAGCTTTGACGTGGCGCCACAGGAGACAGTGCGCTTTGTCCAGCCGGGCCGTGACGCCGCCGCTTTGAACCGCATCTTTGATCAGAAACCCAGTGAGATCTTCGGCCGCATCGAGGCCAATGGCCGGGTGTTCCTGATGAACCCCAACGGCCTCATTTTCGGTGCCGGCTCGGTGATTAATGTCGGTGCGTTGGTGGCCACCAGCCTGAGCCTGGATGCCGAGGCACTCGACGCCGCCGACTACCGTTTGTTTTCTGCTCCAGGAGCGATGACGGGAGAAAATGCCGGCGCTATCATCAATCGCGGTGTGATTACCGCTGCTACCGGGGGTTCGGTGTCGCTGATTGGCCCGGTGGTGAAAAATGAGGGACGGATTCTCGCTGACTACGGACAGATCAATCTGGCCAGTGGCAGTCAGGCCTATCTACGCTTTGATGGCGCCTCACTGATGCATTTTTCGGTCTCCGGTGAAGTGACAAAAAACCCCGGACAGGCAGCGGCGGCGGTGGAAAACAGCGGTAGCCTGGTGGCCGACGGTGGTCGTGTACTGCTCAGTGCTTCGGCGGCCAGCCAGGTGTTCAGCGAAGTGGTCAATAACCGTGGACTGGTACGCGCCAGCCGTATCGAAAATGTCGGCGGTGTCGTCACTCTGGTGGGGACTGGCGGCAATGTGGTTAATCGCGGTGACCTCGATGCGCAGGGTGTCAGTGGACAGGGGGGAACCATTACCGTCAGCGGCGAGCGTGTCGGCGTGTTCGATACGGCGCGCATCGATGCCTCGGGCGGCAGCGGGGGCGGCAGGATCCGCATCGGCGGCCGCGCCGGCGAAGACGGCACGGTCGCCAGCACCTTCACCCAGATCGGTGTACAGACAGTGATTCGCGCCGATGCCGGATCGTCCGGCGACGGCGGTGATATCCGCATCTGGGCCGAGGACAGCAGCTGGGCGCATGGCACGATTAGCGCGCGCGGCGGCAGTATTACGGGCGACGGCGGCTTCGTGGAGATTTCCGCGCGGCAGGGTATTTCCTTCGCCGGCAGTGTCGACGTGAGTGCCGCCAATGGCCGGATCGGCACGCTGCTGTTCGATCCCACCGACATCATTATTCACGATCAAGCCGATGGCCCGCAGGCCAATGATGGCACACTGCCGGATCTGTCCGATACCACTGCTGGCGCGGGCAACTTTAACATCGGTGAACTGGCCCTCGAAGGTCTGGCCGGCAACGCCAATATCATTCTCGAAGCGACCAACGATGTCATTCTCAACAATCTTGCCGATAACCGCCTGACGCTGGCGACGGACAGCACTGCCTCCATCGTGATTTTGGCCGACAGCGATGGCGACGGCAGCGGCGGTTTTAGCATGAACAGTGGCGATACCATCGCCACCAACGGCGGCGCCATTGGCATCACGGCGGCGACCATCAGCGCGGGCGGCCTGGACAGCAATGCCGGTGGCAGCGACGGTGCGATCACCCTTTCCGCCACCAGCAGTATTGCGGTGGGCACGGTCGACGCCGGCACGCAGAGTATTGGCATCAGCATCGACAGCGACGACAACGGCGCCGAGACCCTGACCCTGGGCGGCACCCTGGCGGCTAGTGGTGGCATTACTTTGCAAGGTGGCGCCAATGGTGGCGATACCCTGATCGGCCCGAATGGTAACAACAGCTGGATCATCACCGCGCTCAATACCGGCACCCTCAACGGCGCAGATTTTTCCAACTTTACCGGTCTGCAGGGTGGCAGTGGGGACGACACCTTTGCGCTGACGGGTATCGGTAGCATCAGCGGTCTGATCAACGGCGGCACGCATGTGGCGGGTGATCGGGTCGACTATTCCGGCTCCACCGGGTTGGTCAGCGTGACTCTGGGCAGCAGTGTCATCAACATCGAGACCCTGATCGGCGGTGGCGCCGACAATACCCTGATTGGCGAAAATATCGCCAACACATGGACCCTTACGGGCCAGAACGATGGCAATGTGGCCGGTGTCAGTTTTATCGATTTCGCCAACCTGACCGGTGGCAGTGGCAACGACAGCTTCGTGCTTGATAACGGCTCGCTCACCGGCACCCTCAACGGTGGCGGCGGCACGGACAGCCTGACGGCCAATAACAGCTCCAATACCTGGAGCATTCAGAGCGCCGATGGTGGCAACGTGGACGGTGTGTTCACCTTTACCGGCATCGATAATCTGATCGGTGGCAACGGCGCCGATATCTTTTTGCTCAACGGCGGCAGCGTCAGTGGACAGATCGATGGCGGCGCCGGCAATGATGCCCTGTCGGCCAACAATACCGCCAATACCTGGAACATCAATGCGCTGGACGCCGGTGACGTGGGCGGTGTGAATGGTTTTGTCGGTATCGAGAATCTCAACGGCAATCTCGCTGCCGATGATTTTCTGTTCACCAGCAGCGCCAGCATCAGTGGCACCGTGGATGGTGGCGGCGGCAGCGATTTGGTGGATTTGTCGGCGCTGTCCGACCCGGTGGTGGCGGATCTCAGCGGCAGTGACTACGCCAACATCGAGCACTTCATCGGCAACGACGGTGACAGTACCCTGATCGGCGCCAATGCGTCGAACAGCTGGGTCATCGACGGTAGTAACGATGGCACCCTGAACGCCATCAGCTTTGTCGATTTCACCCGTCTCACCGGTGGCAGCGATGTCGATACCTTCGCTTTCAGCAGCGGCGGCACCCTGGCCGGCGGCATCGACGGTGGCGCCGGTAACGATACCCTGACGGGTGACAACACCACCAACAGCTGGGATATTTCGGCCCCGGATAGCGGCCAGCTCAACGGCAGCGGCTACAGCAACATCGAAAACCTGGTGGGCAACGCCGATGTCGATACCTTTGTTTTCGCCGATGGCAGCGGCGTGTCCGGTACGCTCGACGGCCGCGCCGGAGTCGATTCGGTGGATTTTTCCGCCGCGACCGGCACGGTCGACGTGTTGCTGGGTTTTGCCGGTTTTAGCAATATCGAAACCTTCACCGGCAATAGCAGCGATAGTCGTATTACCGGCGAGCCGGCCCTCAATGACTGGCGGATCACCGGTGTCGATAGTGGCACCATCACCACCGCCACGGCGACGACGGATTTTAGTGGTTTCAATCACCTGCTGGGCAATAGCGGCGACGACACCTTCGCCCTGGCCGGCGGCAGCATCAGTGGTTCCATCAACGGTGGTGGTGGTAACGACACCCTGATCGGCGAAGCCATCAATAATACCTGGAATATCAGCGCTGCCGACAGCGGCAGCGTATCCGGTGTCACGGCCTTTTCGGCCATCGCCAACCTGACGGGCAACAGCGGTGACGACACCTTCATCTTTGCCGATGGCAGTAGTATCAGCGGTATCATCAACGGCGCCGTTGGCAGTGATCGCGTGGATCAGTCGGCGCAGAGTGGAGTACTGAGCATCAGTCTGGCCAGTTCCAGTTATGTCGGGGTCGAAAATTTTACCGGTAATGGCGCCAATAGCACCCTGGTCGGTGACGACGTCGATACCAACTGGCGTATAAGCAGTACCGACAGTGGTCTCGCCGGCGTGATCAATTTCGTCAATTTCGCCAATCTTAGCGGCGGTAGCGGCGCGGACAGTTTCGTCCTTGCCGGCGGTAATATTACCGGCACGATCACCGGTGGTGGCGGCGAGGATGCACTGCTGGGTGACAACATCACCAACGGCTGGAATATCACCGGCAGTGATGTGGGCAGGCTGAACGGACAGAACCGTTTTAGTGAAATCGAACGCTTGTTTGGCGGTACCCTGGCGGATACCTTCGTCTATGACAATGGCAGCGGTTTCAGTGGTGGTGTCGATGGTGGCGATGGCAGCGACGAGGTGGACATGTCTGCCCAGGTCGGCAGCGTCAGTATCGTGCTGGGATCGAGCACCTTCAACAATATCGAAAGCTATGTCGGCAACAACATCGACAGCACCCTCAGCGGTGGTTTTTCCAGCAATACCTGGACCATTACCGGCGCCAATGCGGGCGACATCAATTCGGTGGCCTTTGCCGGCTTCAACAGGCTGATCGGCAATATTCAGACCGACAGCTTCGTCATCAGCAGCGGCAACATCACCGGTAGCATCGATGGCGGCGGTGGCAACGACAGCCTCACCGCCAGTGCCACTAACAATACCTGGAACATCACCCGCATCGACGGCGGTGATGTGACCAATGTCAATGCCTTTGCCAATATCGAAAACCTGATCGGCAATACCGGCACGGACATTTTTGTGTTCGGCAATACCAGCGATATCAGCGGCACCGTGGATGGCGCGGCCGGCACCGATACGGTGGATTTCTCCGCCGAAGCGGGCAGCGTTTCCGTGCTGCTGGGTGTCAGCGGCTATCTGAATATCGAGCGTTTCATTGGCAACGATATCGACAGCACCCTCAGTGCGCCGGCGGTGAGCAATAACTGGCAGCTCACCGGCATCAACGACGGCACGGTGGCCGGGGTATCGTTCACCAATTTCAACAATCTCAATGGCAATGTCACCAGCGATACTTTCATCTTCAATGACGGCAGCCGGATCACCGGCCGCGTCGATGGCGGCACGGGACTGGATACGGTGGATTTTTCCGCCGAGAGCGGCGTGGTATCCGTGCAACTGGGCGGTTCGGGTTATCGCAATATCGAAACCTTCATCGGCAACGACAGCGCCAGCACCCTTATCGGTGATGCCGTCAGCAACAATTGGCTGATCAGCGGCGTCAACGACGGTTCCCTGGGCAGCATCAATTTTTACGATTTCAACAATATCCTCGGCAATAGCGCCGTCGATACCTTTACCCTCAACGGGGGCACTATTTCCGGTTCGCTGGATGGCGGCGCGGGTGCAGACAGACTCATTGGCGACAATCAGGCCAACAGCTGGAACATTGCCGCCCTCGACACCGGCAGCGTCACCGGCGTGGCTGGCTTCAATGCCATCGAAAATTTGCAGGGCAATATCGATACCGACAATTTCGTGTTTGCCGATGGCGCCGCCATGAGCGGCGTGGTGGACGGCGCCGCCGGTAGTGATAGCGTCGATCATTCGATGCAGACGGGGGCGGTGAGCATCGTGCTGGATGGCAGCGCCTATGTGAATATGGAAAACTTCGTCGGCAACGACATCGACAGCACCCTGGTCGGCGCCAACAGCGCCAACAGCTGGATCGTCACCGGCGCTAACAGCGGTAGCGTCGGCACGGCCACCTTTTCCGGTTTCACCCGGCTGTTGGGCAACGCCCAGGACGACACCTTCGCCATCAACGGCGGCAGCATTTCCGGCGGCATCGATGGCGGTGCGGGCAACGACTCCCTGAACGCGCAGAGCGGCGTCAATACCTGGAACATCACCGGTGCCGACATCGGCAATCTCAATGGTGCGGGTGGTTTCAGCAGTATCGAAAGCCTGATCGGCAACAGCAATGTCGACCGCTTCGTGTTTGCCAATGGCGCGGTTTATTCGGGACGGATCGATGGTGCCAGTGGCACGGATATCGTCGATCATTCCTCACAGGCGGGGGCGGTGCAGATCCTGTTGGGCGGCAGCGCCTATACCAACATTGAGACCTTCATCGGCAATAATATCGACAGCACCCTGGTGGGTGACGGCAGCAGCAACAACTGGCTCATCACGGCGCAGAATGCGGGTGACGTCAATGGTATCGGTTTTCAGGGTTTCAACAATCTGAGCGGAAACAGCAGCGTCGATGTCTTTACCCTTAATGGCGGTTCCATCATGGGACAGATCAGCGGTGGCGGTGGCAACGACACCTTGGTGGCGGACGCTGTGGCCAATGTCTGGTCGGTGTCGGCTGCGGACAGCGGCACGGTGACCGGCGTCAACAGTTTTGTCGATATGGACAATCTCAGTGGCGGTGTGCAGAGCGACATTTTTAGTCTGACCGCCAGCCTGTCCGGCAACCTGTCCGGCGGTGATGGCAATGATGTGATCAGCCTGTCCGGTGGCGCCAGCGTGGGCGGGCTGATCCGTGGTAATGCGGGTGCGGATACCCTGCGTGGGCCGGATATCAACAACAGTTGGGCGATCACTGGCAGCGATGCGGGCACCCTCAACACCTCCAGTTTTGCTGAAATCGAAAATCTCACCGGTGGCACCGGCAGCGACAATTTTAGGGTCAGCAATGCCGCTGCAGCGGCACTGAGCGGCCGTATCGATGCTGGCGGTGGAGAGGATACGCTAAACATCGATTACAGCGCCGCCAGTAGCCGTAGCCTGGATTTTGACGGCAATGCCGGCAATGACCGTGTGATCGTCAGTGGTGGTGGCGTTGGTTTCGCCAATGTGTTGAGCCTGGGTACGGGATCGCCGCAGGCCACCCTGGTGTCCAGCGGCGCCGGTCTTACGCAGACTCTGGTGATGGAAAATATCGAAACCTTGCAGGATGACATGACGGCGGATCGTGCCACGATCACTGGCTCCAGCGGTAACGATGCCCTGCAACTGGACAGTGGCACATTGGCTGGCAGTTCGCCACTACGGATGACGGTTTCCAATTCGTTGGTCTACGATTTTGCCAACAAGACCGATCTGGTGATCAGTGGCGGGGCAGGGACGGATCGCCTGACTCTGGCCAGCGATGTGTCTCTTGCGGGTGATCTGAGTATTTCCATGGAAAATATTCAAAACAGCGCGGCGGTGACCTTCAGTGGCGACCGGTTGACCCTGGATGCAGTGAGCAGTGGCGGCAGCGCTGCCGCGCCCATTCGCACCGACGTGGCCATCATCGATATCACCGGTAACTCGGGCGATATCTATCTGCGCGAAACCGACGGTGTACTGCTGTCGGCAGACAATGTAATGGGCACGTTGGCGGTGGAGAGCCTGGGCGGCGACATCGGCAGCAACGGTAGCCTCACGGTTGCCGGCAATGCGCAGTTCACCGTTGCCGATGCCGGCTCCATTTTGCTCACCGATGCGGCCAACGATTTCATGTCAACGCTGGACTTCCGATCCATCGGCACCCTCGCCAATCTGAGTTTTAGCAACACGCGCGGCATCGACATCCAGCCCCTGACCCTGAGCGGCGACCTGAGCCTGACCGGCAAGGGTGCCATTACCCAGAGCGGGCCGCTGAACGTGGCGGGCAACAGTCGTATCGATGCCGGCGGTGGTGGCATTACCCTGACCGACAGCGCCAACATTTTTACCGGCACTGTCTCCCTCAACAACACGGGCAACCGGGCCATCAGTTTCTACAATTCCGTGGCGCTGGTTCTGGCGGCCTCGAATCTGGGTGCAGGCAGCCTGTCCCTGAGCGCCGACGGGGTTACGCAGAGCGGCCCGCTGGTGCAGGCGGCCAATGCCGCAGCGGTGCACATCGATGCTGGCAGTGGCGCGATCACCCTGGACAACGGCGGCAATGATCTCACTGGCAGCGTCAGCCTGAACACCACAGGCGGCAGTGATATCGTTCTTACCGATGCCAATCAGCTGAGTCTGGGCACCTCCGCCACTCAGGGTGGCGACATCACCTTCACCGCGATGACAGGCGACATCGACCTCGGCAGGCTGAATGCCAACGACGGTGGAACCATTACCCTGAACGCCACGACCGGCGCCATCAACGGCAACAACAGCCAGATCACTGATCCCAACCTGAGCGCGCGGCACCTGCTGCTGACCTCGGGGACAACGATGGGTGACTTCAATAATCCCATCGCCGTCAATGTCGCCCCGGGCGGCACTAGCCTGTTTGTCGTTGGCGAGGGCTCCGCCAACATCATCGGTCTGGCGGGTACCATCCTGCCGGGGTCATCCAACGTGAACAATATTTCCGCCACCCTCGCCGCTGTCGGGCAGTCACAGATGACGGCCATTGATGAGTTGCCGCTGTTTTATTTGCGCGATGATGACCGCTATCGGTTGTTCGGTATTTTGGAGGGTGGGGTGCGGATGCCGGAGTGAGCCTTTCTGTATGATTTAATGCTGCTTCGTTAATAACACACCGTCATGCCGGGCTTGATTTGGCATCCAGGACGTCATTGAAACCACTGGATTTCGGGTCAAGCCCGG
>JALTPW010000545.1 GCA_026999335.1 Chromatiales bacterium | reverse complement strand
TCGACAAGGGCGCGCAGCTGGCACTGGACAAACTTGATCCCTCGCAGCACTTCACCAAGCCTCCGCCGCGCTACAGCGAGGCCTCGCTGGTGAAGGAGCTGGAAAAACGCGGTATCGGTCGCCCATCCACCTACGCCTCGATCATTTCCACCATCCAGGATCGCGGCTATGTGACGGTGAAAAGCCGCCGCTTCTACGCGGAAAAGATTGGCGAGATCGTCACCGACCGGCTGGTGGAAAATTTCGATGACCTGCTCGACTACGGCTTCACCGCCAGCATGGAGGAAAAACTCGACGCCATCGCTGCCGGCAAGAGTGAGTGGCGCGAGGTGCTGGACAGTTTCTACGAGGAATTCCGCGCGCGGCTGGACAAGGCGGAAAACGATGCCGGGGGCATGCGCGGCAACGACCCTATTCCTACCGACATCGACTGTCCCAGCTGTGGCCGCAAGATGCAGATCCGCGCCGGCTCCACCGGCGTATTCCTCGGCTGCTCCGGCTACAACCTGCCGCCCAAGGAGCGCTGCAAGACCACCATGAACCTGGTTCCCGGTGAAGAGGTCGTGGATGCCGATGCCGACGAGGAAAGCGAAGCCCGCGCCCTGCGCGAAAAACGCCGCTGCGCCAAGTGCGGCACCGCCATGGACAGCTACCTCATCGACGAACAGCGCAAGCTGCACATTTGCGGCAACAGCCCTGACTGTGACGGTTATGAGATTGAGCAGGGCAAGTTCCGCATCAAAGGCTACGAAGGTCCGGTGCTCGAATGCGACAAGTGCGGTGCCGAGATGCAGCTCAAGACCGGCCGTTTCGGCAAATATTTTGGCTGCACCAACGCTGAGTGCAAAAACACCCGCAAGCTATTGCGCAACGGCGAAGCCGCTCCGCCCAAGGCCGATCCGGTGCACATGCCTGAACTGAAGTGCGAAAAGTCCGATGGCTATTTCGTGCTGCGCGATGGCGCCGCCGGCATCTTCCTCGCCTCCAGCGCCTTCCCGCGTTCGCGCGAGACCCGCGCACCGCTGGTCAAGGAACTGATTCCTCACTGCGCAGAGCTGGATCCCAAGCACCACTACCTGTGCGAGGCACCTCAGGAAGACGACGCCGGCAATCCGACCATCGTACGTTTCAAGCGCAAGGAAAAAGAGCAGTACGTAATGACCGAAGTAGACGGCAAGGCTACCGGCTGGGCTGCTTTCTACCGTGGTGACCAGTGGGCCATCGAGAAAAAGGTGGCAAAAAAGAAAACCGTCAAGAAAAAGGCAACGGCCAAGAAAAAGACCGCGAAAAAGAAAGCCAGCAAGGCCTGAGAAGTACCACGATGAAGAAAAACCTACGCCTGCGGCGGCTGTGGTTGCTTTGTGGCTGGGCCATGTTGGTGGCGGCGGTGTGGCTGAGTCTTATCGGCACCCCGCCACAGGTGGTGGAAATCCCCCACCTCGACAAATTGAAACACCTGCTGGCCTACGCTGTGCTGATGGGTTGGTTCGGGCAAATCTACACGACACAGGGCGCGCAACGCAGCTGGCTGATCGGCCTCGTACTGATGGGCATTATGCTGGAATTCCTGCAGGGCTGGGGCGGCGTGCGGTTTTTTGAATACGCCGACATGCTCGCCAACACCCTCGGCGCCTTGCTCGGCTACTGGCTGACCCGTGGCCCGCTGGCGGGAACCCTTGCCCGTGTTGACCTGCAACTCGCGCGCAAAGGCACATAACAGGCTGCAATGGTACGGCGTATTACGCCGCATGGTGATTACTGTAATCATGCTTCGACGCTGATGACCGTTCATGAAGCTGAGATATAGCAATGGCACATCTTGAAGGCATACGTATACAGAACTACCGTACACTCAAAGACGTGACCTTGGGTAAGACTTTCGAGGCACGGGGTAAGGAGCCGCTGAAGAAACTGATCGCCGTGATTGGATCTAACGGCTGTGGCAAGTCCTCTCTGCTCGATGCGGTGGGCTTTATTGGCGATTGTCTGAAGCTGGGGGTTGAGGAGGCATGCGACCTCGCCCACCGTGGCGGATTTGAACGCATGAGAACCCGAGGCCAAACGGGCCCCATCCAGTTTGAGATCTACTACCGGGAAGACAGTCGTTCACGTCCCATCAGCTACTCTCTGCATATCGACATCGACCGGCAAAGACGGCCCTATGTAGCCCACGAACGCTTGCGACAGCGACGCAAAGGGCAATCGGTGGGGCAACCCTTCTCATTTCTGGAGGTGACTGCTAGCAGTGGTTTTGCCTGGGCGGGTGCGGCAACTGAAAAGGAAGAGGGCAATCGTAAAATCGAGGTGCACCTGGAGGATCGTCAACGGCTGGGGATTACCACCTTGGGTAATCTGGCGGAGCATCCCCGCATTGTCGCCTTTCGTGAATTTCTTGAGGGGTGGTATCTATCCTACTTCGTTCCTGATCTTGCCAGGGTGCTACCTGTCGCGGGTGCTCAGAAGCACCTGAACCGGACGGGCGAAAATCTGGCCAACTATGTACAGTACATGGAACGCCAACACAACCAAAGGTTTAGTCGTGTGCTGGAACGGGTGGCGGCAAAGATCCCCGGTGTGCAGAGCATCACGCACAAGCGTTCGGATGATGGGCGGTTGCTGTTGCAATTCAACGAACGGGGTTACGAAGACCCTTTCTATGCCGCCGACATGTCTGATGGCACGTTGAAGATGTTTGCCTATCTGTTGCTGCTGGAAGACCCCGAGCCATCTCCCCTGATCGGTATTGAAGAGCCGGAAAATGGTCTGCACCACCAACTGCTGGAGCCATTGGCGGCGGAGATGCAGCGTTACACCCAGGCATCACGGGGCTCTCAATTGTTGTTGACCACCCACTCTCCCAATCTGATAGATGCCTTGCTGCCAGAAGAGGTATGGATTTTGGAGAAGAATAAATCAGGCTTTTCCGAGGTCACGCGGGCAGCAGATATTCAGGGAATACGCGAGATGTGCGATGAAGGCATCCCGCTGGGGAGCCTGTGGTACAGCGACCATTTTGGAAAAGGAAATCCATAGATGTTTTTTGAAGTGCTGGTGGAGGGCGGGGCTGACCGTCCCGTTGTGAAAGAGGTATTGCAACGACGTTTCGGACTTAAAGAGGGGCAGCAGTTCAGGATTCATCCCCACAAAGGCAAGGGTCGGCTACCTGACAACCCGTTGGCAAAACCTGATCGCAAACATCGTGGCCTGCTGGATCAGCTGCCGGCCAAGCTTCGTGGAATGTCCTGGATGGGGGTTGACTACTGCATGGTGGTGCTAGTCGATGCCGATGATCAAGAGTGCACCCAGTTGAAACAGAGTCTTATCGAACTGTGTCAATCGCTGGACAAAAAACCAGAAAATGTGCTGTTCCGTATTGCCATCGAAGAGACCGAGTCGTGGTTTATTGCCGATCTTGAGGCGGTAAAGAGAGCCTATCCTAATGCGAATCTTGGCCGGCTCCAGGGCGTCGAGCCAGATACGGTCATTGGCGCATGGGAGCAGCTTGCGAAATCACTCAATAAAAACCCTCAACAGTGCCGGGGCGCAGACAAGCATGAATGGGCGATCCGGATCAGTCCTCAGCTAAATCTGGATTTTCCCTGTTCACCAAGCCTGAAGGCATTTATCAGCGGTATCGGGAACTATATCACCGAGTGACCTGGTCAACCTTTTTGTGACACCCCAGTTAAGCCGCTTTTTTCATTTCCAATAATTGCTGCTCATAGTCGCAGGGACTCATGTAATCCAAATAGAAATGGAGTCTCTGGGAGTTATAACTCAAGTTTCGGGGTTCATTTTCAATGGACCCAATACTCGTTACGGAGGGGTGCGGCCTTGGCGTCATGTGATTTTCAGGCGTTGGCGTGAATTCGCCGTGGGCATTGATCGCGGGCATGGCCCGCTCCTACGGGCGGGTTAAACGACCTCATCTCATCGTAGAGCGGGCCATGCCCGCGATGATTTCCCTCA
>JALTPW010000544.1:8622-10569 GCA_026999335.1 Chromatiales bacterium | reverse complement strand
TGAAAAATCCGCGCCTGCTCGAACACTACCGTGAGCGTTTCCAGCACATTCTGGTGGACGAATTTCAGGACACCAATGCCATCCAGTACGCGTGGATTCGCCTGCTGGCCGGTAAGCGATCACATGTCTTCGCCGTCGGCGATGACGACCAATCCATCTACGGTTGGCGCGGCGCACGGATTGAAAACATCCAGCAGTTCAGTCGTGATTTCACTGCTGCCCACACCGTTCGTCTGGAACAGAATTACCGCTCCAGCGGCAATATTCTCAAGGCTGCCAACGCCCTCATCGAGCACAATACCGAGCGCCTGGGTAAAAATCTGTGGACCGCCGATGCCGATGGCGAACCTATTCGCCGTTATGCCGCGTTCAACGAGCGCGACGAGGCACGCTTCATCGTCGACCGCATGCAGGACTGGATGGGTGATGGCGGCAGTTACCGCGACTGTGCCGTGCTGTACCGCTCCAATGCCCAGTCACGGGTGCTGGAAGAGGCCCTGATTCAGTCCGGTGTGCCCTATCGTGTCTATGGCGGCCAACGTTTCTTCGAGCGTCAGGAAATAAAAGACGCCATGGCCTACCTGCGTCTGCTTGCCAATCGCCGCGACGATGCCGGCTTCGAGCGTGTGGTCAATACGCCAACGCGAGGCATCGGCGAGCGTACCGTGGCTGCCGCGCGCGAATATGCCCGCGAGCATAATGCCGCCCTGTGGGATGCAGCTGGCGCCATGATTGAGCAAAAATGCTTACCCGCGCGCGCCACCAATGCCCTGCGCGGCTTTCTCGATCTCATCGAAGAAATGGCTGCGGCCACCGCCAGCATGGAACTGTTCGAGCAGATGGAGCACCTGATTCATCATAGCGGCTTGCTGGATCACTACAAAAAGGAGCGCGGCGAAAAGGGACAGGCACGGATTGAAAATCTCGAAGAGCTGGTCAATGCCGCGCGCTATTTCGAGCAGGGCGACATCCCCGAAGGCGCCGAAGAGATGGACGATCTCTCCGCCTTCATCGCCCATGCAGCGCTGGAGGCCGGCGAAAAACAGACCGCTGGCGGTGAAGACGGCGTGCAGTTGATGACCCTGCATTCGGCCAAGGGCCTGGAATTCCCATTGGTCTTTTTGTGCGGTGTGGAGGAGGGCCTGTTCCCACACAAGATGTCCATTGAGGAGCCGGGCCGTCTGGAGGAGGAGCGTCGCCTCTGTTACGTCGGTATCACCCGCGCCCGTGAGCGTCTCTATCTTATCCACGCCGAGGCGCGGCATCTGTACGGCAAGGAAACCTTTCCCCACCGTTCGCGGTTTCTCGATGAAATCCCTGCCGAACTCATCGAAGAGGTTCGCCTGGGCGGCAGCGTGGTGATGCCGGCCGGCAATCATGGCTTTGGCGCCACACCAGTGCAGCAGGAAAGCAACGGTCTGCGCCTGGGCCAGCGTGTGCAACATGCTAAATTTGGTGAAGGGGTGGTGCTGGATGTGGAAGGGCAGGGTGCGCAGGCACGGGTGCAGGTCAATTTCGATGCGCAGGGGGCCAAGTGGTTGATGTCGGCCTATGCCAATCTGCAGCTTATTTGAGCCATATTGGTAGGAGCGGGCCATGCCCGCGATTGCCGGTTATCAGCAAGCACAAATCGCGGGCATGGCCCGCTCCTACGATTTTTTCTGTCTGTGACCACAAACGAGAACAGAGTGGGGTGTGTCCGCCCTGTTTCGTTCCGGTGTTTGGTTTTCCGCTAAAAACGCAACATGACCCCGCCATAGATACCAGAAAATTCAAAATCGATCTTGGTGTCTTCACCATCTTCATCGATTTTGAATTTTTGGGTGCGGTAGCCAAGCTCGATGGCGGGTTGGATGACGGGCACGAAATCAAAGGTGTAATCCACCTTGGCACGGAAATCATAGAGCTGGGTATCACCATAGCCGGTGAAGGGATAGTGCTGGATGT
>JALTPW010000544.1:0-8522 GCA_026999335.1 Chromatiales bacterium | reverse complement strand
ATAGTGCTGGATGTGGAAGGTCAGGGCGCGCAGGCATGGGTGCAGGTCAATTTCGATGCGCAGGGGGCCAAGTGGTTGATGTCGGCCTATGCCAATCTGCAGCTTATTTGAGCCATATTGGTAGGAGTGGGCCATGCCCGCGATTGCGGGTTATCAGCAAGCACAAATCGCGGGCATGGCCCGCTCCTACGATTTTTTCTGTCTGTGACCACAAACGAGAACAGAGTGGGGTGTGTCCGCCCTGTTTCGTTCCGGTGTTTGGTTTTCCGCTAAAAACGCAACATGACCCCGCCATAGATACCAGAAAATTCAAAATCGATCTTGGTGTCTTCACCATCTTCATCGATTTTGAATTTCTGGGTGCGGTAGCCAAGCTCAATGGCCGGTTGGATGACTGGCACGAAATCAAAGGTGTAATCCACCTTGGCACGGAAATCATAGAGCTGGGTATCACCATAGCCGATGAATTTGATATCCGCCTCAAGTCCGATACTCGTCATGGGGATCTGTGCGCGGGTGCGGGCATACAGCATGGGAATGGGCAGGCTGGCCGAATCACTGTAAGCGGGCAATATGTTGTTGGGATCACTCAGCTCATAACTGAAATCGACGAATTTAATATCCAGGCCTAGATCCAGCGTGGCCCAGAAGGTATTGTCGAGTAGGTTGTAATACAGCACCAGATCGGTCTGCTCGATCTCCAGCTTGCTGTAGGTATTGGTGCCGTAGTTGATGCCCTTCCAGCTGATTGTTTTTTCCGACGTGCCTTCAAAAGCAGGCCCGGCGTATTCGAGGCGGACATTCGGCAGCAGGGGTATCGGGTGTTTGACGTTGAGCCAGAGATAGGAAATGTTCTCTTCTTGGTATCCCAGATCATCACTGGCATTGAGCGTGTCGCTGTTGCCCGATACCTTGTAGGTGATGGTGCCGCTGGGTTCGCTTTGCCAGATACCGGCGCCGGCCTCGATGCGCAGAAAATCGGCCTGGGCGATGCCGCTGGTGAGTGCCGCCAGGGTGGCGACGATGAGCTTCTTTTTCATGGGTTTTCCTCGCATTGAAAGATTGACGTGATCGATTATCGGCCGGCGTGTGTGGTATTGCAGTTGTTTTTCACAGACGACGCTGGAAAATCATCGGGCCATTGCCGCATTGTTGCTGTTTTCGCGACGAAAGGCGCCGAATGACTTATTGACGTATTTCATGGTGAATCCGGTTCCGTTGTTTGTCCGCTATCCATTGTGGCTTGCCCGTGTTTTCTTCCGTGAAATTCCTAGGTTTGTGGCTGACTGCGCTTGCTGCGCAGCCACTTCAGCAGGGGTTCCCATTGTTCCCGGTCATGTATCGCCAGTGAGGGGGGGAGTTCGAAGATGCCCAGCCCCTGCTCTTCGGCGCGGATGTAGTTCTGCGTGTCGCGCAGGGTGGCGACGAAGGGGATTTTCAGGCTGTTGAGGAATCTTTCCAGACGCTGATAAACGAGAGTGTTTTCGCGTGTCCGGTTGGCGATGACGGCCAGTTTGGTCTGTTTGCGCGAGACCTTGCCCACCAGCAGCAGGTCACGGATGAAGTGTGAGGCGGCGCGAATATCGATGGGCGAGGGCAGCACGGGGATGATCAGGGTCTCGGCGCGGCGCACCAGGGCGGTGAGTTCCTTGCCCTTGATGCCGGCGGGCACATCGTAGATGACCACCTCGGTGCCGCGTGGGATACGTGCGCCCTCGGCGGTGCCATCGATGCCGGTGATGGGCGCGGCGTGTTCCGGGCGCGCTGCCAGCCATTCCAGGCTGGAGGCCTGCGGGTCGTAGTCCACTAGCGCTACGGCCGTGCCTTCGCCGGCATAGTAGCTGGCAAGATTGCTGGCCAGGGTGCTCTTGCCGCAGCCGCCCTTGGCATTCAACAACATGATGGTGCGCATCGTTGCTCCCTTTGCTGCTTGTTCTGACTCTGTTTGACCGCCGCTAGGGTGGGTACTATCCACCGAAACATCGCTGAAACCTGCTGGTGGGCACTGCCCACCCTACGGATGGTCTGTGATTATAGTGGCCCGCGTGGCCCTTTGGGCAAACTTATGCCCAGTTGGTCCCAGATGTCATCGACACGTTGACGGATTTCTTCAGTCATTTGAATTGGTTCGCCCCATTCACGGGTGGTCTCGCCCGGCCATTTGTTAGTGGCGTCGAAGCCCATTTTTGAGCCCAGGCCGGATACCGGTGAGGCGAAGTCGAGATAGTCGATGGGGGTGTTTTCGAGGGTGGTGGTGTCACGTACCGGATCCATACGCGTGGTCATGGCCCAGATGACGTCCTCCCAGTTGCGGATGTCTATGTCGTCGTCACATACCACCACGAACTTGGTGTACATGAACTGGCGCAGGAACGACCACACCCCCAGCAGTACCCGCTTGGCGTGGCCCGGGTACTGCTTTTTGATACTGACACAGGCCCAGCGGTAGGAGCAGCCCTCGGGTGGCAGGTAGAAATCGATGATTTCCGGGAACTGTTTTTGCAGGATGGGCACGAACACCTCGTTCAGCGCCACGCCCAATACCGCCGGTTCGTCCGGCGGCCGGCCAGTGTAAGTGCTGTGATAGATGGGTTCGCGGCGCCGGGTGATGCGCTCGATGGTGAACACGGGAAAGTGATCGACTTCGTTGTAGTAGCCGGTGTGATCGCCGAAGGGGCCTTCGTCGGCCATATCATTGGGTTCCAGCCAGCCTTCCAACACGAACTCGGCGGAGGCGGGAATCTGTAGCTCCGAGCCCAGGCACTGCGCCACCTCGGTCTTGGAGCCGCGCAGCAGTCCGGCAAAGGCGTATTCCGACAGGGCGTCCGGCACCGGCGTCACCGCAGCGAGGATGGTGGCCGGGTCGGCGCCCAGAGCCACGGCGATGGGGAAGCGCTCACCGGGATGGGCCTCACACCAGTCGCGGAAGTCCAGCGCGCCGCCACGGTGGGCCAGCCAGCGCATGATGACGCGGTTCCTGCCGATTACCTGCTGACGGTAGATGCCCAGATTTTGTCGCTCTTTATTCGGCCCGCATGTCACCACCAGCCCCCAGGTGATCAACGGCCCGGCGTCGCCCGGCCAGCAGGTCTGGATGGGCAGTTTCGACAAATCCACCTCATCACCTTCCATTATCACCGCCTGACAGGGTGGGCGTTTGACCACCTTGGGCGCCATGTTCAGCACCTGCTTGAAGACCGGCAGCTTGTCCCAGGCGTCTTTCATGCCCTTGGGCGGCTCCGGCTCCTTGAGGAAAGCCAGCAGCCTGCCCACCTCGCGCAGGGCGGTGACGGACTCCTCGCCCATGCCCAGCGCCACCCGTTGCGGTGTGCCAAACAGGTTGGCCAGTACCGGGATGTCCGAGCCCTTGGGGTTTTCGAACAACAACGCCGGGCCGCCGGCACGCAGGGTGCGGTCGCAGATCTCGGTCATCTCCAGGTGGGGATCGACCTCGTGGCTGACGCGGATCAGCTCGCCACGGGCTTCCAGTTGGGCGATGAAGTCGCGCAGGTCTTGGTATTTCATCGGAACATCGGGGCCTTTACCTTTTTGCTGGGAGTCGCAAGGATAGCAGAAAGTTACTCTGCGCCCGCTGCACCGAGGAAGGATGTGTCATCTGTCTCAGCCGCCGCCACAGCCACCACAGCCGCCACAACCAGCGCTGATCTCGACACAGATAGCACTGCTGGTGGTGCCGCTGGAACTCAGCTTGCGGGCATCGGGCGAACAGTCATAGCGGCCGTCAATACACTGCTGCAGGTCATAGGTGTACCCATCGGTAATCTGCAAGTCTTCATCGATGGAAAACAGTAAAGGCAGCCACGCCGGGTGATCCATCCCTTCGTGTGCGCAAGACAATTGCCAACACCACTCGAGCCCCTTGCTCATGCAACAGCCCTTCAGATCCTCCCGCTTTTGGCAGGTGGCTTGCATGGCATCTGCCGGCGTGTGGTGCAGAAAACCGCCCAGGCCGAGATCACAAAATTCCTTGTATTGGCGCGTATAAAGGATGAACTCATGCCAGGCAACATCCACCACCTGCGATGGCATCGAAACCATCTGCTTGCCTCGGGCATTACAAATGACAAAAAAAACCTTGAGGGCAGTCATGACACTTTGCACATCGGCATCGCTCAGCTGCGGATATTTTTTAGTCAGTTTCTTCTGGATGGATTCCGGGAACTCGTATGCTTCGATGTATCTGTTCCGCTTTTTCCAGCGGTGCCTGCGCAGCAACAGAAAACATACCACAATCCCGATAAAGGCAATGATCGTCATCCTGACCTCCAATCAATCGACATGACGGATGATAGAGAAATTGACATGCCGGCCACATGCACACCATTGAAACTGCCAACGGCAAAAGCCGGATTTGCAGACGCCGCCATAATGGTGCCCGACAGGTATTTTTGAAATCGCCAGATATTTTCACGCATTTGTCATTCTCCCTGTAGATGGGATAGCTATCCCACGGCTTGTCAGGCTAATCAGCGGTGGGCGAGGGCAGAAGAGGAAATTTTCGAATGGCAGTCCTGGCGATTAAGTGGTCATCGTGGGCCTGTGAGTGGTTTTCCTTTTCCAACCCACTGTGCAATCCTTCCTGCGTGGGTGATATAAGGAGAATTCCTCAGTGCAGGACATTTTATTTCTCGGACACACTGTCCCGCTATTGCGGCATGTGTTGGTGTTTCTCGGCATCGCCTATTTGTTCACCAAGACGCCGGTGTTTACTGCGTTGGTCAATAATTCACTGACCCTGCCGGACAAGGCCGTCATCTATCTGCTGTTTTCCAGTTTTTGTATTTTGGGCACGATTTTTAGTGAGACTTCGCTCCAGTCAGAGGATGCCATTGCCAATACGCGGGCCATCGGCGCCGTGCTGGGCGGATTGCTGGGTGGGCCGCTGGTCGGTATTCTGGTGGGTATCACGGGAGGGGTGCACCGGGTGATCAGCATGTCTTCCATTGATGATCCGGTAAATTTCATCGACACCGCCTGCGCCACGGCCACGATGTTCGAGGGAACGCTCGCTGGATTTGTACACCATTATTTTTCCCGTAAAGGGAAAATGAATGTGCTTTTTTCTCCACGGCTTGCCTTTAGCGTGGCGCTGATCGCCGGGCTTGGGCATGTGTTCATCATCCTGCTGTTCGGTGCGCTTGCCGGCGAGTTTCCGCTGGCCTGGAATATTGAACGGGAAGTCGCCCTGCCGATGCTGATCGCCAATCCCGCGGGCGTGGCCTTGATCATTTACATGATCAGGGAACAGAAGCGGGCCTGTGATGACCTCGGTAGCAGCGACAAGGCATGGCAGATTGCGAACAAGACGGCAGGCATTGTCTACAGCCGCTTCAACCAGGACGCATGCCGGCAAATGGCCCAAATCATCCAACAGGAAACCAACGTTGGTGCCGTCGCCATCACCAACCGGGAGGAGCTGCTCGCCTTTTCCGGTATCGGTGAGGATCATCACAAACCCGGGGCGCGTATTTCATCCGCGGATACCCTGTGCGCGATGGAGGAAAACCGGGTTATTTTCATCGATGGAACCCGCCACTCATATCGCTGCCAGATAAAAGAGGACTGTGAGCTCGGTTCGGCATTAGTGATCCCGCTGAGAGATGATGCCGTCAATGAGGTCATTGGCAGCATCAAGCTTTACGAGCAGCGGAACAAGCTGTTCCGCAACATCAATCGCAAACTGGGTGAGGATATCGCCCACCTGTTGTCAGGACGGATTCTGGCGGGACGATATGAATTGCAGCGTGAATTGCGTATTCAAGATCAGTACCGGCTGCTGACAGCACAGGTCAATCCCCACTTTCTCTACAATGCGCTGACCACTATTGGCCACATTGCCGGTCATCAGCCCGACCGGGCGAAGCGTCTGCTGCACCATTTGTCGGATTTTTTTCGCAACAATCTCGAATCCTCGGCGGACACGGCCACCTTGAAGCATGAACTCGAACATGTGGAATCCTATCTCGAAATTGAAAAGGCCCGCTTCGAGGGCCGGTTACATGTCTCGGTCGATGTGCCGGAACATTTGTATGGACAGACGGTGCCGGTTTTCACCTTGCAGCCCATCGTCGAGAATGCGATAAAGCATGGCATCAGTGAGCTGATCCATGATGGCCATATCGGTATCCGCTGCCGCGAGGATGCGCAGGATTTTATCCTGGTCGTGGAAGATAATGCCGGGTTGTACGATGCGAACCACGCAAGAGGCTTTGGGCTGCAAATTGATGAGCGCATCAAGATACGCCATGGCAGCGGATATGGTGTCGATGTTCAGTGTGAGCCTGAACAATGGACGAGGGTCAGCATACGTCTGCCCAAGGGAATGCAAGTCGCATGATCAGAACCATTATTGTCGATGACGAGCCGCACGCCTGCGAGGATTTACAGGACAGAATCGAACGAGATGATGCGTTCACTGTCATTGGAAAATGCGCCAACGCCTTTGAGGCGGTGCGGGATATCAACCATGAGCGTCCCGATGTCGTTTTTTTGGACATCAAAATGCCAAGGATATCCGGCATAGAAATGCTCGCCATGCTGGACAGAGACCACATGCCCCGTATCGTTTTTGTCACGGCCCACGGTGAATATGCCATCGAGGCCTTTGAAAGAAATGCCATCGATTTCCTGCTCAAGCCGGTAACGAATGATCGCCTGGCCGTCACCCTGACGCGGCTCAAGGAAAATCATCAGCCACAGTCCGCCGTTATCGAGGCCTTTCCCACGGATCTGCAATTCGTTCCCTGCTATCAAGGCCCTCAGTTCTATCTGGTCAATGCCAAGGAAATTATCCATGCCTGCTCCGAGCCGGCGACGGGTGTGCAGCTGCTGACGACGAGTGGCAAGACGTTCCAGACCAGCATTTCCCTGAAGGTTTTCGATGACAACAGCCCCCTGCTGCGTTGTCACCGACAGCACATGATCAACCCCGAGTACATAAAATATATCGAGCGGCTAGAGAATGGCCTGGGTAGAATTCACGCATACGGCGATTACACCATTCCCGTCAGTCGACGCTATATGGATGATTTTCCCGCCATCGGCTGATGCCCTAGTCTCATATTCGCTCACCCAGAAGTGATCAGGGTTTTTTTGGCTCGCCTGCTGCTGTTTTGCTGTGGCGGCCCGGCACCGTTCAGACCCTCATGCCACCACTCACACCGATATATTTCCGTTAGCCATATTTTGGCTGAACAGCCCGCCTTGCTTCGTTAGCCTGTCTGTCATCCGGTCGCCGTCAGCGTCGGCCATTTACCGACAACCGGGAGCCAACGACATGACACACAGGATCATCCATTTCTTTTCCACCCTGGGGCCAGGATTGCTCTATGCCGGTGCGGCGGTGGGTGTGTCACATCTGGTCATGTCGACCAAAGCGGGAGCGATGTATCAGTTTCTGTTTCTGCTCTTGATCCCACTGATTCATGTGATCAAATATCCCTTTTTCAAATACGGCCCGCAATACACAGCCTTGACGGGACAAAATATTCTGCATGGATACCAGGCCTTGGGTAACTGGGCATTGCGAACCTATGTCGTGTTGACACTGTTATCCATGTGTCTGATCCAGGCGGCGGTGACCCTTGTTACCAGCGCCATTGCCATTCATTTTTTTGATTTGCAGATTCCGGCAGAGTATTTGCCTCATGTTCCCGCCATCGCGATTCTTATTATTGCTGCGGTCATTTTGTTCATCGGCCAATACAGCGCCCTGGACAAGACGATGAAGGCCATCATTCTGGTATTGGCGCTGACCACCATCATGGCACTGCTCATGGTTTTGTTCAGACAACCTGCTGATCCGGTAGTTCGGGCCGAACCAGCCTTCAGTCTGTATGAATACGCCGACATTATTTTTCTAGTGGCCTTTCTCGGCTGGATGCCTGCGCCGATGGATATCAGCGTCTGGCACTCAGTGTGGGCCGAAGAAGATGCTCGCAGCAAGGGGCAGCGACCCTCTTTGCAACGTGTCATGCGGGATTTTCGGGTAGGCTATTTTGGCACCGCCATCCTGGCGATGATTTTTTTATCATTGGGCGCCATGATCATGTTTGGTAATGGCGAGACGCCTTCGCAGAGTGGGGCCGTTTTTGCCGCTCAATTGATGAATATGTATACGAACTCGCTGGGTGAGTGGGCCTATCCCATTATTGGCATTGCGGCCCTGGCGACTATGTTCAGCACCACGTTGACCTGTCTGGATGCCTATCCACGAACCCTGGCAGCGTGCTATCTGATCTGGAGACGAAACAACGGTCACCAGCCAGTGGCTGCCAAGCGGGCGATGGCATCGAGTTCTGTCGTGGATGGCGGCACACGGCATGTCTACCGAGTCATGCTGGCGATCTGTGTGATCGGCACCGTGACGATATTCTTTGTGGTCAGCAATACGGTTGGCGCCATGGGGCTGGTTGTCACCGTCGCCACTGTCGTCTCTTTTCTTTCCGCGCCAGTTCTCGCCGCCATCAATCATCGCGTGATGCAGGGTGAAACGATTGCTG
>JALTPW010000543.1 GCA_026999335.1 Chromatiales bacterium | reverse complement strand
TGGCTACCGTCGAACATATTGACGCCACCCTCGGTGCCGATCCAGACATTGTCCTTGGAATCGACGCCCAGACCATACACCCATTCGTTGACCAGCTGGGTAAGATAGGTGGTGAATTTTCCTGTCTTGGGGACAAAATGACTCAATCCAGCCCAGGTGCCGATCCAGATGTCTCCCTTGGCGTCCTCGACAAAAGAATAAATCCAGTAATCCGCCAAACCATGCAGAGGAAAATACGTCTGCCACTCATCTTCTGCGGAAAGCCGCGAGACCCCGCCACCATTGGTGCCAAACCAGCGATTACCCTGGCTGTCGATGAGCATGCCGAACACATATTCATTGGCCAGGCCGTGCTCGCGGGTATAGGTTCCCAGCAGCGCATGGGTGGCAACATCCACTTCCATCGCGCCGACACTGGTGCCCACCCAAACACTGCCTTTCTTCTTGTCCAGCACCAACGAACGCACATACGTGTACTCACCCACATTGAAGGTATCGACGACGTGGTAGCCACTCTCCACCTGCGGTGCGGACACAGCAGCCGGTGCACTGGCGAGCGGTGCGACTTGCGCACTGCCATCAATGGCCGGCGGATCATCGGAGCAGCCCATCAAACCTGCAGTCACCGTGACGGCCAAGGCAATTCCTGCGACCAAAATACGACGTTTCATCAAAATAAGGTCCTGATATAGGCGAGGGTGTCGCGGATTTCCATATCGCTCAACAAACCCTCGTAGCCAGGCATGACATTTCTGCCGCGCTTGATAAGGGTCAACAATTCCTGATCCGGTTTCATCACCCCTTCGCCACGCGAAAAGGCCGGCACCGCAGCCATGGTCGGCGATCCTGTCAGGCCATGACAGCCCGCGCAGTGATCAATATAAATCTGCCGCCCACGCTGGGGGTCACCCGCGTGAGCCGCGCCGATGGCAAACAACAGCAAAGACAGTACCAAGACATGACAAAAGACTACCCTGCGATCCATATTGCATCCCCCTGCTAATAAGTCAGTTAGTTACGATAAATTTTACGCTTGGGAGACTGTCAAACTTAGCGGGTCGTGGCAAGGAAAGGCCATGCTAAGCCGAATGGCTCCGGCTTAAATTGAAAACACCGTCATTCCGGACAGAACTAAGTGAAGGCCCGGCCACAAAAACACCTTGTGCGCTGAACGCCCGAAGGGTGAGCAGAGCGAGTTGTCCAGGATACCTGGAACACCGTACATCCTGGATTTCCGTCTGCGCAGGACTGACGGTATTGCAAATCTCTCAAGCCTAAATCAGCAGCATTCATGTTAAACCTATTTTCTTGTCGTTTGAGGCAAAGCTACCGCATCATCCTGCTATCGCCCCTCCGACATCCATGAAGGCGAAGCTAGCGCATCCCCGGCAATGGCTCCTGCATCGCCTTAAGCACACCTGCTGTTTGCTGTTATACCATTGATCCATTACCAAGCAAATATCGTGTATATTCAGCGAAAAGCCTCAAAAAACAGGCCCAAACGGCCCTCCCTGCGTCGATTCATCCTAAGCCGCCCGACAGGCATTTGGCAATCAATGGTATATGGTAAAGAATTTCGCAAAAAACACGCCTATATTACGGCACGATCGAGTCGATCACCAGCTCCAGTTCACCGGCAGACGATACTTCAAGGGGACCCATGACGGTCTCCATGTCGCCGCTCTGCAAAACCGCATTCCCGCTCAGGGAAACCCGCGCACCCACCACGACCTGCGGGAAGGCGGACAGCTTCATGGCCGGCGTCATGGCAGTGGAATCATCCAGGGTAAAGGTCAATGGCAGGTCTTTTACCTGCTTGCGCACAATGGCCAGTGGCATACGCGGACCACTCGGCGCACGGGCGTAGACAAAGACCGTCTGCTCCGGTGACACACGTCCCTTCAACTCATCGGACAGACGCACCACACCGTGCAGCGTAACGCCCCCTGCTGCTGGCGGCGCCTGGGCCGCAGCCGTTTGAGTCTCCACCGAGCTACCCAACAGCTCTTTAATCTCACCGATATTACGCTGCATCTGCGCATGATTTTCTGAACCTTCCGGGAACTGCGCCGCCAAACGCTGCCAATACTCCAGACTGGCGCGGTAATCCTTGCCCTCGAAGGCCGCCGTACCTGCCAGCCACAAGGCTTTCTGGTGGGAAGGCTGGAGGCTCAGGGCCCTTTTCACCAACTCGTAGGGCTTGCCAGTCATCTGCCGACCCTGCGCCATAGCGGCGGTATCGGCCCAGTCGGCCAGAAAATCCGGGGCGGGATCCTGAATCAACGCCGCCGCCCGCTCATAGGCCCCATCGGCGTTGGTGTAGTCTTTCATGAAGTGGTAGGAACGCGCCAACATCAGCCATCCTTCAGCATCCTCGGGGGTATTCTGCAAGTGCTCACGCAACTGGACGACCTGTTCATCCAGCGAGCCTTGATGGCCTTCAGCCTGCATCTCAGGCTTGGCGCTGTCGGGATCGAGTCCCGCCGCGCCAGCGCCCAGCAGGCTATAGAGACTCACGGCCATTATCGGCAGCAGCACGACAATCACCGCTGCCGCCGCACGACCGACAATACGGTCGGTCTGCCCGACGACCTCACTGCCATCGTCACCACTGTCGTGCAAAAAGTCACGTTCGAGATCTTGCCGCGCAACGTCGTATTGTTGTGATGTCAACACACCCACTGCCTGATCCGCCTTCAACTCATTCATCTGATCTTTGAAAATCGTCAGGTTCAGCTCATCACGCGCCAAAACATCACCCTCGCCGGCACCCGCCTTGATCAAAGGCGGCAGCAAAAACAGCAACGTGGCAACAATCAGCAATACCGCAACCAACCAGAAAATCATCATGATTTGTTTTTCTCTTCGTTTTTCTTTTCTTCAGACTTCAACAGTTGCGCCAGACGTTCGTTCTCCTCCGGCGACAACGCCGTATCCTGTTCACCCGCCACCAAACGGCGTTTCCTCAGGTTCAGGATCAACACGAGAATGCCGGAAAACAGCAACAAAAAAGGGCCGACCCACAACAAATAAGTCGAGGCCTTCACGGGCGGGCGGTAACGAACAAAATCACCGTAGCGCTGCACCATGTAGTCGACGATTTCATCCTGTGTTTTGCCCTCACGCACCATCTCCCGCACCTGATTTTTCAGATCGACGGCCAAATCAGCATCAGAATCGGCAATGGTCTGGTTCTGACATACCAAGCAGCGCAGTTCGGCGGAGATCTCGTTGACCAGTTTTTCCAGCACCGGGTCTTCCGCCATCGGCACCGCCTCTTTGGCCGCCAGCAGGGGAGCCTGTAACAGTAACAGGGCGGCAAACACCGCACTCAACGATGGTATCAGGCGCATGCTTTTTCCACCTCGTCGGAAATCTGGCTTTCAGCGGTGGCCTTCTCCAGCTCACGCACTAATGGAATCACACAGTTTTGCAGTTCCGCCGGTCCCAGCGGTCCAATGACCTTGTGGCGGATCACACCCTGTTTGTCGATGACGAAGGATTCCGGCACACCATAGACACCGTAATCGATGCCCACCCTGCCATCATTGTCCATCACGCTCAGCACGTAGGGATCGCCATCATCCTGCAACCAGTGCAGGGCATTCCTACGTTCGTCCTTGTAATTCAGGCCAACCACGGGAAACAGTTGCGCGCGTGACAACTGCACTAGCAGCGGATGTTCCTGCCGGCAGGCCACGCACCACGATGCCCAAACATTGAACATCCACACCTTGCCCAGCATGTCCGTGTTGGAGAAGGTCTTCTGCGGATCGTGCAACTGCGGAAGGGCAAAGTCCGGTGCCGGCTTGCCGATGAAGGGAGACGGCACCTCGCGCGGGTTGAGGCTCAATCCCATCCAGAGGAAAGCGACGATGACGGTAAAGAGGCCCAGCGGTAACAAAAAACGCATGGTTTATTTCTCCTCCGTCGCCAGTCGGGCGCCACTCGTCGCGGTCTTCACCTTGGTCTCTTTACG
>JALTPW010000542.1 GCA_026999335.1 Chromatiales bacterium | reverse complement strand
GGCGCCGTGCACCGCAATCCCGCCCTGCGGATCCGCGAACGCCATCTGGGCCTGGTGCCCAGCAACGAGGCCCAGGCCGTCAAACGACAAATAGATGCCATGGCGCAGGCTATCGAGGCCCAGGTCGATCTGCACAGACTGCTGGCCATCGCCGACACCGCCCCCCTGCCCACCGCCGCACTGCTCACGAAGCCTCGCCGGCCCGCCACCGACCTGCGTATCGCCATCGCCCGGGACGCCGCCTTCGGTTTTTATTATCCGGGCGATCTCGATGCCTTCGCCCAGGCCGGCGCCGAACTGCTGCCTTTCGATACCCTGCACGACAGCAAGCTACCCGCCGACATCGACGGTCTGTTCATCGGCGGCGGCTTTCCCGAGACGCAGATGCCGGCACTGGAGGCCAACCATAGCCTGCGCGAGGATATCCGCCGCGCCATCGACACCGGCCTGCCCACCTATGCCGAATGCGGCGGCCTGATGTATCTGACCCGCAGCATAAAATGGAAGGGTCGCCGCTGTGAGATGGTCGGCGCCCTGCCCGCCGACAGCATCATGCACGAGCGCCCGCAGGGCCGTGGTTATGTACAATTACAGGAAACCGGCCACATGCCCTGGGCCACCACATCGACACCGCAGGACATCGAGGCACATGAGTTTCATTATTCGGCCCTGGAAAATTTCTCCGACAAACTCCAGTTCGCCTATGCAGTGAAACGCGGCAGTGGTATCGATGGTCAGCACGACGGCCTCATTCACCACAATGTACTGGCCTGCTATGCGCATCTGCGAGACGTGGAAGGCAACCGCTGGGTCGAACGCTTCGTCGATTTCGTGCGCCAACAGAAGTTATGTAGGGTGGGCACTGCCCACCAGAATATTGGGGTGCGTTAGTAATGGTGGGCGATGCCCACCCTACAAATGCCACTGCTTATCGAAAAACATAACCTAGAGTAGACAATATGAGCCTGATCACACTATCCGCCAGCGCCATTGAGCAGATCAAACGCTCCAGCGATGACACAGAAAACATGACACTGCGCCTCGCCGCGAAAATGAATGCCGACGAAAACATCGAATACGGCATGGGCTTCGATGAGGCCAGGGACGACGATGCCCGGGAAACCATCGACGGTATCCAGATCGTCATCGCCGCCGATTGTGTGGAACTGCTCAACGGCACGCACATGGACTATGTCGAACTGGAACCCGGCCAACATCACTTCATTTTTCTCAACCCCAACGACTCCAGCTACAAACCACCCACCGAAGACGGTGTATTCGAGCAATCTTCCTGAGTACAGATCCGGTGCCGAAAAAACCACAACCGGGCACTGAACGCCGGGGCGATAAAGAGCGCCGCCGCCACAAGCGCTCGGCAGTCAACAGCAAGCTGTTCGCGCCACTGACCGGATTGGTGCTGGTACTGGTGTCCATCACCTTGTTCGGGTTTGCCAGCCAGCACTGGCCAGCGCTGGCGGAAACCCTGCTGGTATTGCAGGTACTGGCCACCGCCAGTGGTCTGGCTCTGATCGCCCTCACCCGGCAACGCATCAGGAACCATCTGTTGCAACCGCTGGAACAACTGCGCAACTGGGCGCAGAAAATGCGCAGCGGCAACCTGTCGGCACGCGTACCACAACCCCGCCACGGCGAGTTCGCCGCCCTCGCCCGCGACATCAACAACCTCGGCGAATCACTGCGCTCCCTGACCCGGGAAATGGATGATCGTGTCCATCGGCAAACCCTGCGCCTGCAGCGCAAGACCCGCTCACTGGAAATCCTCTACGACGTGGCCGCACGCAGTAATGCCGCGCAGGATCTGGATGAACTGCTGACGGTCTTTCTGCACACCCTCACCGAGATCGTCTACGCCCACGCCGGCACCGTGCGCCTGCTCACCGACGGTGATCAGATGCGCCTGGTCGGCAGCGTCGGCCTCGACGACGCCACCATTGAGAAAATTCAGCTGGCGCCCATCGAGCGCTGCCTGTGTGCACAGGAATTCGACCGCAACATGCTCGTCTGCCGCAACGATCACAGCCAGTGTCCCAACGTGATCAAGAACCTTTTGTTCGCCGGCGACAAGCTGGAAAACATCGCCATCCCCCTGCGTTACCAGAACCGCACCCTTGGCATCTATAACCTGTTTGTGGAAAAACTCGGCCTCGCCGACCGCGACGACATCAAGGACATTCTCACCAACATCGGCCAGCATCTCAGCATGGCCATCGCCAAATCACGCTGGGACGAAGACTCCAAGCGCATGTCCATCATGCAGGAACGCACCATGCTGGCCCATGAGTTGCACGATTCCCTGGCGCAGACCCTGGCCAGCCTGCGTTTCCGTGTCAGCGTGATCCAGCAGGCCTGCCATGCCGGCGAGATCAGCAACGCCAAGATGGAAATCGACCAGCTCAGGGGCAGCCTGGACGAGGCCAACATCGAGCTGCGTGAACTGCTCACTCACTTCCGTATCCGCATGGATGAACGCGGCCTGATCCCGGCCATCGAGAGCCTCGTCGAGCGTTTCAAGAAAGAGTGCGACATCCACATCTTCTTCCAGAACGAATGCCAGGATCTCAATCTGCCACCGGTACAGGAGGTACACCTGCTGCACATCATTCAGGAATCACTGGCCAACATCCGCAAACATAGCGATGCAGAAAACGTGCGCGTGATGATTCGCTGTCCGTCCGAACAGATATTTCATGTGCTCATTGAGGACGATGGCCAGGGTATCGCCGACAAAATCTGCGACGGCCAGCCGGGTGAACACATCGGCCTGACCATCATGCAGGAGCGTGCCGGACGCATCGGCGCCGTGTTGAATATCGAAAGTGACGTCGGCGAAGGCACGCGGGTTGAATTAAAACTACACTACGGTCAGGATGACAGCAGCGGCATGCGGGACACATTTGATCGGCAGGACACCCCGCCACCTGATCACGACCTCCACTGACATCCTGCAGCCTGTGTACTGCGGATCACATTGACGGAGCATTCAATGCGGGTATTACTGATCGACGACCACACCCTGTTCCGGCTCGGGCTGAAAAATCTGCTGGAACGCAGCGGCATCGACGTCGTCGGCGCCGCCAGTACCGGTCACGAAGGCCTCGACATCGTCCACGAAAGCAACCCGGAAGTCATCCTGCTGGACATGCGCATGCCCGACATGGACGGTCTCAGTGTGTTGAAAAAACTGCGTGAAAACGGTGTCAAGGCACCCATCGCCATGCTCACCACCAGCAGTGAGGAACGTGATCTGGTGGAATCCCTGCGTAACGGCGCACAGGGCTATCTTTTAAAAGACATGGATCCGGAAGACCTGGTGGCCGCACTACAGCGCATCGTCGATGGCGAAACCGTGGTCACCCCGCAACTGGCCGGCATTCTTGCACGCGTCCTTAGCGGCAATAGCGGGAAAAGCGAGGAAGAAAAAACACCGCTGTCCGGACTGACTCCACGTGAAACCGAAATCATCGAACACCTCGCCGAAGGTCAAAGCAACAAGGTCATCGCCCGCGAACTCGGCATCACCGATGGCACCGTAAAACTGCACGTCAAGGCCATCCTGCGCAAACTCAACATCAGCTCACGCGTGGAAGCCGCCGTCATCGCCGTGGAACAGGGCCGCGGACGCCGACGGCCGCCGCCCGGACGCTGAAGCTTTAAGTTCGCCCGAGGCGAAAACAATCTCCCACACCACCGCTAAACAGAATACGACATGCGAAAAACCTACACCGACCTGGTCAACGAATGTCTACCCCATATCCACGAACTGTTTCCCTGGGATCTCGAGGAAGCACTGGCCAACGGCAAAGAACTATTTCTGGTAGACGTCAGCGAGCCTTACGAATATATGCGCTACCACATTCCCGCCGCCATCAACGTGCCACGCGGCATCCTCGAGGCCGCCTGCGACTGGGACTATGACGAAACCATACCGGCACTGGCGCACAGCCGCGACACCGCCATCA
>JALTPW010000541.1 GCA_026999335.1 Chromatiales bacterium | reverse complement strand
GATCGCCTCTACATGGGCGATACCGGCGGGCGCGTCTGGCGCATCGACATCGATCAGACGAACGTTACCGGCAGCAGCGGCTATCTGCTGGCCAATTTCGCCACTGACGATTCGGTCGCGAATACCCGCCGCTTCTATTACCCCCCCAGCGTCGCCTTCGACCGCCAGCGTCGCCTGATGGTCGCCATCGGCTCCGGCTATCGCGCCCACCCCACGGAAACCGCGACGCTAGACCGCTTCTATGTCTTCGAAGACCAGGATGCCTCCCTCGGCCCGCCCTCCAGCAACCGGAGTGCGGTGACCGAAGACACGCTTGGTGACATGACCGGAGAGCTAGCCCATACCGGCAATCAACCGGGCTGGTTCCTGCCTCTGAGCGCAAAAGAAAAGGTACTGGCCGAATCGGTTATCTTCAACAATAACGTGATATTCACCACCTATCAGCCCAATTTCCAGAATAATGATAACGTCAGCTGTCAACTCTCCGGCAGTACCCCTCGCGCCTACATGCTCGCCCTGGAAGATGGCCGGCCGGTCGTAAACTTCGATGGTATTAACGGCAACGCACGGGATGCGCTCACCATCACTGACCGCTCCAAGTCCCTCGGCAGCGTCAACTTCATCCCCGGCGCACCCTATATCACCTTCAATCCAGGCACTGCCGGCAATGCGGTCGATGGAGATCCTCCCCCCCCCCCAGCACCACCCTGTGCCAGCGCCTTCGTCAGCCAGGATCTTCTCGATACCAGCTGCTCGGTGAACCGGCGCGTTGCCTGGACAAATCAATAACCCTCGCCACTTAAGGAACCACTGTGGGGATGAGTGAGCGGTAAGCACTCATCCCCGACATTAAAATCAGTTGTCTCACCGCTATTTTGCTCATGAATGACAGCCCCAACAGACACTAGGAACAGGCACCACCGCATGCACACAAACAGCCAACAAGCTCGCCACAGGCGGGGCTTCAGCCTCATCGAGCTGCTCATCACATTGACGATCATCGGCATTCTCGCCAGCATCGCCTATCCCAGTTATCAGAACCACGTACTGAAAGGCA
>JALTPW010000540.1 GCA_026999335.1 Chromatiales bacterium | reverse complement strand
CCATGCCGCGCTGTCCACCTTCGAGGCCTTGCGGCGTATCAGTCCGGATTCGCCACAACCACTGTACCTGCTGGGTTTGGCCCGCCAGGCTTTGGAGCAGCCAAAGGAGGCCAGACAATATTTCGAGAAGACGCTGGTCATTGCCAAGGATCACTTGGCTGCACAGCTTGCCCTGGTACGCCTGGAAGTGCAGGAAAAAAATTCCGACGCCGCCCTGCGCATTGCGCAAAATATTCAGCAGCAGCTGCCCGATGACGCCGTCGGTTATAGCCTGGAGGGGGATATTCTGATGCAGGCTGGAAAGCCTGCAGCGGCCGCCAAAGTCTATGAAAATGCCTTGAAAAAGGTCGAATCTCCTCGCTTGGTGGTGGGTTTGTATACAGCGCAAAAGAAGGTCGGCAACACAGATGCTCATGCATTATTGGCGACTTGGTTGGAGGGACATCCAGAGGATCTTGCCGTGCGCGCGGTTTATGCCAGCGCTTTGCAGGACGCAGGTGATCTGCAGCGTGCGGTGACGCAGTATCAAAAACTCCTGGCTGAACGTCCCAACGATGTCATGGTTCTCAATAATCTTGCCTGGGCTGCTCAGCAGTTGGATCGGGACGATGCCGTTGGCTATGCTGAGCGGGCCTACAAACTCGCGCCGGAGATCCCGGCCGTCGTCGATACCCTTGGCTGGTTACTGGTCAGCGGGGGGGATGTGCAGCGTGGTTTGCCGTTACTGGAGCAGGCCGTCGCCAAGGCCCCGCACCTGGCAGAGATTCGCTACCACCTCGGGGTCGCATTATATCGAGCGGATCAAAAGTCCAGGGCCAAGGCAGAGCTGAAGAGGGCCCTGGAAATAGATGACAGCTTTTCAGGGGCCGATGAAGCCCGGAATCTGCTGAGTAAAATTTGACCTGAAGTTACGTGTTCAAGTTTGAAACACCGGGAATACCACCTATGCCAATGAGTTCAAAGGAAAACTGAATGAAGACGTCTGTAGTATCTATGTCATTACTGCTTTTGTTGGGGCTGTTTGTCACCGCCTGTGGAAAGGTGGAGATCAGCGATGT
>JALTPW010000539.1 GCA_026999335.1 Chromatiales bacterium | reverse complement strand
AGCACCATGCCCACGGCGAAGGCCAGACCGGCCAGGGAGATGACATTGAGGGTACGCCCGGCGGCGTCCAGCACGACAAAGGACGACACCACGCAGACGGGGATCGCCACCGCCACTATCAGGGTGGCGCGCAGACGGCGGAAGAACCACCACAGCACACCCACCGCCAACAGCATGCCGAGGCCGAGATTGGTCTGCACCATCTCGATGGAACGGTCGATGTACAGGGTCTCGTCGTAGACCTGTTCGAGGCTCAGGTGAGCACGCTTGAGCGGCCCTTCACGCAGCTCTTCCGCCGCCTGCTTCAGCCCCGCCATGACTTCCAGCACGTTGACGCCGGTCTCGCGGTGCGCATTGACCGCCATCGCCGGCCCACCGTTCTGGATCACGAAGCCGGTACGATCCACCATGCGCACTTCGATATCGGCCACGTCGTGCAGGTAGACGGGATTGCCATCGCGCCAGTCCAGCACCATCTCACCCAAATCACCCAGAGCGTACTGGCCGGCAAAACGCAGGGTGTAACGGCGTTTGCCGACGTGGCCGTAGCCACCCGTGATGTCCTTGGCCCCGCCCACCAAACGCGCCACCTCGGGCAACTGCACGCCGAGACTGGCGGCCTTGTAGGGGTCGAAGGTGATACGCACCTCACGCTCACGTCCACCGCGCACCTCGGACAAGGCCACCCCGGGCACACGCTCAAAGCGAGCTTGCACCACCTCTTCCACGTAGTTCTGGTAGTTGGCGATATCGTGGGTATTACCATCCACCGGCTTCAGAATAAACCAGGCGATGGCGCGTGAATTGCCGCCGATAGCGCTGAGGGTGGGTTCCTGGGCATCGACGGGATAACGCGGCACACGGTTGAGTCGCGAGAGAATATCCAGCAGGGCGCGACGCAGGTCGGTGCCTACCTGAAAGGTAATAATGACCTGCGCACGGCCACGCTGGGCGCGGGCAAGGATCTTGGTCATCCCTGGCAGGCCGCGCAACGCATCCTCCTGCGGTTCGATGATCTCCGACTCCACCTCCTGTGGCGCAGCGGCACGCCACAGGGT
>JALTPW010000538.1 GCA_026999335.1 Chromatiales bacterium | reverse complement strand
AACCCAACCAATGGGTGTCGCTAAAACAAAAAAAGCAACACCTGCATACGCAGTAATTGAGCCCGCAATTGCACTCGCCGCAAAACTACTCGACTCAATAAACAGCTCCCGCTCCCAGTCGCCATCCGCTTTGTACTCATTGTGTATATTACCCACACGGCTACCCACATCGATGAGCACCAGACCATTACCCAAAACCTTCCCGTATTGACTGAAGCGGCCCAGGGCATTGGCCTGGGTGACGGAGGTCAGTTGCAGTTTCTGGATATGGGGGCTGCTACGGGCGATATTCGTGGCGCGGGTGCTGTTGTTCAGGGCGGTACCCTTGAGTGGCCCTCTCTTTTGCGAGAGGGCGGCGATCCTGAGTTCGTATTGAAACTTCTGCTGCATGTTAGCGAAGGCGGTGTAAAACGCCTGTCCGGCTGAGGCCGGGGTGACGCCCAGGGCACCCTTGCCGTACACCACGTCGCGCCAGGCCAGCAGGGCACCCTGACAACGCTGTACGGCGGTCGTGAATGCGCTGCCGCGGGTGGCGTGCACGGAGGCCGCTGAGCCAGCCAGGGCGGCGGTGGTGTCGCGCAGCGCCATCATGGCCTTACTGACGCCAACGACGTTATCCTGTCCCAGGGTGGCGGAGAGTCTATGAATATTGCGTGGATTGCCACAGAGAAGCGGCGTGATAAGACCGCCGTCTGCCGGCGTTATCCGGCCGATGGTATAGGGTTGATAGGCCCACATGACTCCGTGTTGCCCATTGCAGTACAGGTCTTCAAGCGGTTCGCCACACATCTGCCTGAACTGCGGTTTGTTGTATATCTGACTGCTGATGAGTATTTCTGTCATATCAATTCCTTTTGTTGGCTGATAATACCGTGCACTGATGCCAATTTCTCCCTACGGTGGATTGATCAAACAACCCCACCCTGACATCTGGCACTTTAACACGGCGGGCGGTGCCCACCCTACCTGACTGAATGGTATCGAGGAAGATGGTATCTAGCGATTGTTATTTCAACAATTTGTGCACACGATGCTTCCCGTTCAACGCTCCCCGGATAG
>JALTPW010000537.1 GCA_026999335.1 Chromatiales bacterium | reverse complement strand
CCTGGTTGATTTGATTGTTATGTGTGAATTCTGAACCAAGACTGTATTCCTTTTACTGCGCATCAGTGGGTAATGAGCTGCTAACGAAAATGGCGATTCCCTAACCCCAACAGACGTACAGCGAACCGCAACAGCCAAGTTACCTGCCGACCAAACAAACATTTCTACTCTGCACTTTGACCAATGCGCAATACATCGAAGAACACTATCCACAACATGCCTCGGATGCAAGCAACCCGCATGATGTGACAATTACAACTTTTGACACACAACAACCCATGACTTTATTGCACATAACGTGCAGCATAACCGGACCCGTAAAGTGGAGTGCCTGTAGCGTATCGAAAGGCGCTCCACTTTACGGGGTCCGAGTTTATGCTTTTGTTATGCGCCGTGCTAATCGGTTGAACACCCAGGGGTTGTCCAGCATTCACTGACGTCATTTGAACATCCCGGTGTTGACCAACACTCCCCATTATTGGTCGCCCACAATGGACTTAGCTGACCAAAACGCTTTTCATATTGAGTTTTGAATGATTCAAACGTAGGCGTTTTATATCTATTGTCTTTAGTATTTTCTGTCGGTATATGATGTATGTACCTTCCGAAGTAATCTTGACAGAACTCAAAATACTGTTTTGTGTGTATTATGAATTCATGCCACACAGAATCCACTTCTTTGCTAAACATTCCGACTGGAGCACTGGAGGATTTGACGATACTCATGAATTTGATGAACTCGGAAAATGCCTCATCAAATTCATTTTCAGAATCGAAATGGGTTCCTACCATCCTGGCTTTCAAAAACGGGGCCTCGTAGTTGAAGATATCAGCATTAGCATGAGTACTCATTTGTTCTCTCCTCATCGTGATTAAGAAGTGGCTTTCGCCAATCATACATTTCTGCAGACTCTCGTGCTGCTTACTAGCGCATAACGCTACGCATCACCGGCAGAAAAAAGCCGAGAGAGGAACGAACGATGCTTTTTTCTGTCCGAGTGCATGCGATTGTTAGATGCGATGGCTCTGATTGCTAAGCGTGAAGGATTTTCGACAACTA
>JALTPW010000536.1 GCA_026999335.1 Chromatiales bacterium | reverse complement strand
GACCTCATCTCATCGTAGAGCGGGCCATGCCCGCGATGATTTCCCTCAGCATTCTATCTTCTCCCGCGAAAACACCCCGTACAACACCGGCAGCACGAACAGTGTCAGCAGGTTCGGCGAGGCAGGGTGAAACTGGAAATGACATCATGTCAAGGCCTCACCCACGGATACAGAGTGCAAGCTTTTGATTTCACAGTGGAATCAAAAAATATTAGCTTCACCCACCGGTTAGCGAAGTGTATCCCGCAGATCAGCGGGCATTTTTTGCACCGCAGTGGAATCAACAGTTCGCCTGACAGCGCCTGCTTTTGCGGTGCTATGTGCCGTCATGAACCCTCGGATTCAGGGGCAAATAAAAATAGGGATTACTTCAGAGCCATTCTGCCTAGATCAATAAATCCTTGAATATAAGCGGCTTTGCTCTCAACCTTTCTGACCGCCGCATGAAGCGTTCCGTGCATACCCTGTGCTCCCAGCGGTCGAGTGGTCAGGTGGTTATGACTCATCGATTCTCTGAGCACCCAGTCGGGTAACACAGCAACCCCTTTGAGCGTGGAAACCAGCAACAAAATAATGGCCGTCAGTTCGGCTTGCCTCACCTGGCCGGGTTCTACATTGGCCGGTTGTAAAAAACGGGAAAAAACATCGAGGCGCTTGCGATCAACCGGATACGTCACCAAAGTTTGATCGGCCAGGTCTTCCGGCAATATGTAATCTTTGACCGTTAATGGGTGATCGTGGGCCAGGGCCAGTTGTGCTTCGTAATCAAATAGCGGTTCAAAACAGAGGTCTTTATGGGTTTGCAAATCGGAGCTGATAACCAGATCTACTTCGCCTTTTTGTAGGGCGGCAATCGGTTCAAAGCTCAATCCCAGGCGTATGTCGATATCCACGTCGGGCCAGCGGTGACGATACTGGTTCAGCACCGGAATCAACCATTCAAAGCAGGCATGGCATTCAATGGAAATGTAGAGCCGACCACTGGTTCCTAGGGCATGGCGGCGTAACTGACCGTCCACCAGCTCAATTTCCGGCAATATACGCTCGGCTAAATCCCGCAATTTTAGTCCTGCGGAGGTGAGGCTCAGGGGTTTGGTACTACGTAAAAACAGTGATGTTTCATAGTAGTTTTCCAGCGCCTTGATCTGGTGTGATAGGGCTGATTGCGTCAGATGCAACTGCTCAGCCGCACGGGCAAGGCTGCCGCATTGCTGAATTGCCTGAAGGCTACGAAGGTGACGAAGCTCTAACATAACATTACCCTGGCTCATGTTAGTTATGAAAACAATGAAGTTTACTCATTATCTATTCCGATTCATACTCTGCACCATAAAAAAATCAGATCACAGGAGCATATGGTGGCAACTATCCACAATCTCGGCTTTCCTCGTATTGGTGCACAAAGAGAGCTAAAAAAAGCATTAGAACAATATTGGAATAAAGCCATTGATCAGGCCGTCTTGCTTGAAACCGGACGGAATTTGCGGCAAAAACATTGGCAACTGCAAGCAGACGCAGGGGTCGAATGGCTACCCGTGGGGGACTTCTCCTGGTATGACCAGGTGCTGGATCTATCGCTGTTATTGGGCGTGATTCCCGAGCGTTTTCAAACCGCCGGTGCAGTATCTGACCTGGATACTTATTTCCGCATGGCCCGTGGCCGTGCGCCGAGTGGCGAACCGGCTTCAGCTTGTGAGATGACCAAATGGTTTGATACCAACTATCACTATCTCGTGCCCGAATTTATTGTTGATCAAAATTTCACGCTGAGCAGCAATAGGCTATTTGATGAAGTCACGGAAGCAATAAACCTGGGTCATCAAGCCAAACCTGTGTTGCTTGGGCCTTTGAGTTATTTATGGTTGGGCAAGGTAAAAGGCGAGCCCTTCAACAAACTGGACTTGGTTGAAGAACTATTGCCCGCCTATGGCGAAATTCTCAATAAATTGAAGGCTCAAGGTGTGGAATGGGTGCAGTTGGATGAACCCATTTTGGCACTGGATCTGCCTACCGAATGGCAACGAGCTTTCGAATTGATCTACACACGATTGCAAGTTAAAGGACTCAATAAATTGTTGGCCGTCTATTTTGGGCCGTTAAAAGAGAACCTGACACTCGCCTGCAAGCTGCCGGTGGAAGGCTTGCACATCGACGCAGTGCGTGCCGCCGATGAAATCGGCACCGTCTTGTCCTGGCTATCGAGTTATCAAGTGCTGTCCGTAGGCATTATCAATGGCCGCAACATCTGGCGAGCCGATCTGGATACCTTGCTTGAAACCTTGCAGCCAATCAAAGAACGGCTGGGTGAACGCTTGTGGATCGCTCCCTCTTGCTCGCTGCTGCATGTACCGGTTGATCTGGCGCAAGAGGAAAAATTCGATCCTGAGATCCGCAACTGGCTGGCTTTTGCAACACAAAAGTTGGATGAGTTGAGCACCTTGAAACAGGCCCTGGATCACGGCGTTGAATCCTGTGCCGAAACCTTGTCGAACGCACGCCAGATGATCAACTCACGTCACAGTTCCAGCCGTATTCACAAACCCGATGTCAAACGGCGTTGCGCTGATGTGACACCCAAAATACGACAACGCACCAGCCCGTTCGAAACCCGCATGCGCCAACAGACCTATTTAGGTCTGCCGCTGCTACCTACCACCACCATCGGTTCGTTTCCGCAGACCGCCGAAATACGCCAGGCGCGACACCAATACAAAACCGGCGAACTTTCGGAAACCGATTATCAAGCCGTGATGAAAAACGAAATTGATTTGGTCATCAGAAAACAGGAAGCGATGGGCTTAGATGTATTGGTGCATGGCGAACCGGAACGTAACGACATGGTGGAATATTTTGGCGAGCTGCTGGATGGTTTCGCCTTCAGCCAATACGGTTGGGTACAGTCCTACGGCTCGCGCTGCGTTAAACCGCCGATTATTTTTGGTGACGTGAGCCGCCCCAAAGCCATGACCGTGGCGTGGAGCTGTTACGCTCAATCAAAAACCGACAAGATGATGAAGGGCATGTTAACCGGCCCTGTCACAATCTTGAATTGGTCTTTTGTCCGTGATGATCAAACGCGTGCCGAGACTTGCCAGCAACTGGCGCTGGCTTTGCGCGATGAAGTTTGCGACCTGGAGCAAGCCGGCATCAAAATTATCCAGATTGATGAGGCCGCATTGCGTGAAGGGCTGCCGCTACGCAAGGGCGACTGGCAGCACTATCTGGATTGGGCCGTTAACGCCTTCAAAATCACCGCGTCGGGGGTCAGCAACAAAATCCAGATTCACACTCACATGTGTTACTCCGAGTTCAACGACATCATGCCCGCCATCGCTGCCATGGACGCCGATGTCATCACCATCGAAACCTCGCGTTCAGACATGGAACTGCTCGAAGCCTTTGAAGACTTTCACTACCCCAACAATATCGGCCCCGGCGTCTACGACATCCACAGCCCCAACGTGCCCAGTGTTGAAAGCATCATAGATTTGATGAATAAGGCGCTGGAGCATATCCCCGCCGAACGGCTGTGGATCAATCCTGACTGTGGTCTGAAAACGCGGGGCTGGCCCGAGGTGGAAAAGGCGCTGGTCAACATGGTCTCCGCTGCAATTTTTCTGCGAACGGGACGAAGTGGCAAAAAATCTGATTCAAATTCTCTATAAACACTCGCTGAAGAAGAGAGTAAACAAGTGTCGAGTTTGGCGCTCTATCTTCTCAATAACCGGACACCCTTTCTCACTGGTACGGCAAAGATTAACCAGCAAAGCCAATTCCCTATGTAAAGTGTCCAATTCGGTTAAGCGCAGTCCCACTTCCTTTGACCTGAATCCGAGGGTTCAGGTTTAACTCAAGTTTCGGGGTTCAAAATCAAGAGGGTTGTGACTATAACATGTTGAATACACAAGATATCTGCATGGACGTGCAGCGTAAAGTTGAGTGCAGCAAGCAAACAACGAGCTTGCTTTATTCTGCAAAATCAAAAGCGCCGA
>JALTPW010000535.1 GCA_026999335.1 Chromatiales bacterium | reverse complement strand
TTCAAGGGGTTTATTTGCTACGCATGGGGGGTCGATTTTGAGTTAGGTGATGCCAGTGGTGCCCACAAGAACACACCGCTCTTTATTCGGCTTGTGCGTGGCAAATGGCTCAACTCTTCCAACAATTTTGAAAAACATTAACGCGAGGAAAAAATAATGCCGTCATCACTCCAGCCAACGGTGCACGCAAGAGTTCTCTATCCCTTTATCCTGCTCAGTTTGCTGCTAAGCATTCCCACGGCATCCGTGGCAAAGGAAAGCGTCACTCAACCGTCCCCTGGCAACTATTGCCCAAGCACAAACATCCTGCTGATCATTGCCGAAGACCTGTCTTCCAGCCTGGCGTTTGTGATGCAGTCCCGCGCAGCACAAAGCAGAGGTGATCAGGCAGTAATGCTGACAATGCTTAATGCCGCAGGTGTCACACTGAAACAGGCCACCAGCCGGGGTGCCGGCGCACGAACCGCGCTGCTGATCAACAGCGTTATTTTATCCCGTGTCAATGAAAGCAATGACCAGCTGCTCACATGGTTCCCATTGCTTCACAGCGCTCTGCTGACTCTGCCATACGACGATGCCAGAAATGCCGCCGACGATGCCATCGGACGTGCCGAGGAAGTCCTACATGATGGCCGGGATGGTGATCCTTTGGAGCAACTCAAGAAAGCCCGTCACTTCCTGACCTGCGACGGCCTGGATTTACCCTTACAGGCCGCCATCAAGGAACAAGCCCGGTTATTGTCCAAAATCCAACAGCACAAACCCATAGTCACAAAAGACTATGACAAAGTCGTAGATTCCCTGCACACAGCAATAGCCTATGTTCTGGATCACAGCAAAACATAACGCGCCGATAAACGATTCTTGGCTTCCTGGTGTAGGGTGGTCACTGCCCACCCTACAACCAAGAGAATTGAGTGTTTTCTGCTGGCACACGCCTCAAACCGATAAATGTATAGAGGCATAAACCATCATCAGGTCGCATACGAAACACCCACGAAAAATAATATTCACTCATCGAGATCGATAATGCTTGCCAATAAAAAAAACACAACAACGTCAA
>JALTPW010000534.1 GCA_026999335.1 Chromatiales bacterium | reverse complement strand
TCCACAAACACCTGCGCTATGGTGGCCGGGTGCTGGGTATTTGTGGCGGCTACCAGATACTCGGCAAGGCCATCCATGATCCACTCGGCGTGGAAGGGACAGCGGGTTCCTGCGCCGGGCTGGGATTACTCGATATTGAAACCACCCTTGAGACTGGCAAACAACTACGCAATGTCTCCGGGCAACTGCTCAGCGATGGCGCAGCAATCAATGGCTATGAAATTCATGTGGGTGTGACCAGCGGCCCCGGGCTGCAACACGCATTCGCGCAGCTGGGCACACGCTGTGATGGCGCCGTCTCCGCGGATAAAAAGATCATCGGCACCTACCTGCATGGCCTGTTTGAAAGCGGCGAAGCCTGCCGGAGCCTGCTTGCCTGGGCCGGACTTGAAGACATACAGCATGCAGATTATCGCCAACGCCGGGAAATGGACATCGAGCGTCTCGCCGATGCCGTTGAACAACACCTGGACATGACATCGATCAATCGTCTGATAGATATCGATTCACTGACTGTCATCAACGAATAACAACGCACGAGTCGAAACATTTTTTTATTTTCCATTAACTTGATCAAAACCACCATCTTTAGACGTTGACTTTGATTTTCATGTTTTGACTCATGCGCGTTTATGACGGTGCGAGGTTGATGACTTTAGTCATCAGCACCGAATGCGCTAACCCAGCTACTTAGCCATGTAGGGTGGGCACGTCTTGTGTGCCCACGCATCGACCCGTTCTCTGCTCAATTCCGCGTGGGCACACAAAACGTGCCCACCCTACGGGACTGCTGCCTTACCAACGCTTGCAGGAGCTGTTTCACGACCTGTTTCAAATCAAGCTGAGCCAAGGCACGCTCAACAATATTCTGAGCAGAGGCCATCGGCATCTCGAGCCGTTTGAAACGGCCGCCAAGACTGTTTTGAGGGAAAGTGACGTCGTCCACTTCGACGAAAGCGGAATACGCTTGAAGAAGAGCCTGAACTGGCTACATGTTGCATCAACCCAGAAATTGACCTGCTACCATATCGATGCCAAACGAGGACAAGCGGCCATGGATGTGA
>JALTPW010000533.1 GCA_026999335.1 Chromatiales bacterium | reverse complement strand
TACGTGGCGCTGGCCAACGCCGGGAACCTTGATGTTACCGCCGTTACCGCAACCCGGCTCAACTTGGCCGCCACTGGTAATATCCACAGCGCCGGCGCCTTCACGGTGTCCGGCAACACCGAGCTGAACGCCAGCGGCGACATCACATTGAGCGGTGATAACGATTTTTCCACCCTCAATGCCACGGCCGCGAATGTTATGCTGCGCGATATCAACGTCATCGAACAAGTCGACATCATCGCTACGGGTAGCGTGGATATCGGCGCTCAAACGGGCCTGGGTGTCGGTAGCATCAGCGCCGACAGCATACAATTGAATGCTGGCGCACAGGGACAACTCTCGGACGCCAACGGCAACGCCGTGAATCTGAGCGGCACTCGGGTCGTGCTGCGCGCGGGCACTGGCATCGGCAGCACGGATGCGCTGGAAACACAAACGGCCGACCTGGACGTTATCAACCGCATGGGCTCCGTAGCGCTGGTCAACAGTGGCGCCGTCACCCTGAGTCGTCTGCTGACGCGGGGCGACATTGACTTCACCAACACCGGCAATGTCACGCTGGATACCGTTGATGCGGGTTATCACAGCGGCCGCCTGAAAATGACCGTTACCCATGGTTCGATACAGGGCGTGAATCGGGACTATCGGGCGGCGCCGGACGTGACGGCCCAAAATGCCCTGATCAATGTCTCTGGCGATATCGGCACGCTCTACCGGCCGATCAGCGTCAGGGTCAACAATGAATTTATCCTGTTCTCCAATGTGGGCAGCGTGTATTACTACGGTGGTCGGCCTAAGACCATCATCGACAACTCGACGATCAAGATCGGCCTGTTCGACGCCCTGCTGGGTCTGTCCGGTCAGCAACTGATCGATGTGGAAACCCTGTCCGAGATCGATCCGGCGATTTTTACCGAAGTCCGGCACTACACTCAGGACGAGATATCGATACGTCTGCCGGCCGACCAACGGTATGACAATGACGAGGAAGATGAACCGCGTGAGAGGCGGAGGAGAAGCCACTGACCGCGGTATCTGGTGCAATCAGTTTTGTCGGGTGGGCA
>JALTPW010000532.1 GCA_026999335.1 Chromatiales bacterium | reverse complement strand
AGGCAAGATGCATAGAGACACCCGAAGGCTGGTCATGTCCCGTTGGGGAATACGAATGTGATGCAAGTTTCACGGATCCAGTATGTCCCGGGGGAGGGACACTGGATCCAGAGGCAGACAAGTGTATTGCTCAACCTTCGATTCAGTGTCCGGATGGATACAGCTACGACACAGTAAGAGATGTATGTATAGCTCAACCCACGTGCCCTGGTGGGGAACAGCCTGATCCTGTAACCGATACATGTAGACTGAATGTTGCCAGCCTGTGTCCAGGAGGTTACCAGTACGACAGTACCACGGATACCTGCTGGCACGATATAGTGTGTCCATCCGGTGGTATCTACGATCCTGTGCAGAACAGGTGTGAGACAGCCATCATCTATACCTGTCCGCAGGAATACACGCTCAATTCCCAGACCGAACGTTGCGAAACGCCACCTGCTTGCACTTCGGGTTCCTATGATCCATTCGCAGATTTGTGTGTCACGGCATTTTTGAGAGTGTGTCCAACCAACTATCCCTATGACACTCAATACGGAAAGTGTGTGACCAGTTATGTCTGTCCAGATGGTTCCAGTATAACTTCTTCTGGATATTGTACTCTTCCTCAGTCCAATGTGGTCTGTAGTTACGGAGTGTTCGATGCCAATTCGGGTTACTGTATAGATACCGGGCTTCCTCCATATTGTGAAAGCGGTGGAACGGTGGACCTTTCGATACCTGCATGTGTCTTGACTCCGACATACACGTGTCCATCTGGCTACAACCTGTATGTTTCAGAGGACAATACGACCGTTGGTTGCGTGGCAGAACCTCAGCCTCCATCCTGTCCAGACCTTACATACGAGTATGGTACCATCGACGGTGGTACACTTTACGAGGACCTTCTTGGCAATTATATGTGCATAAGAGGGCCTCTCAGCACAGAGGAGCTTTCGATAATATACAATTCCCAGTGTTCTGCACGATGTGGTTCCGATACCTCCTGCTGGAAGGATTGTATAGACGACCTTCTATGCCCAGGTGGATGGGGCAACTGGCAGGTCATAGATGGCGTGGAGACTCT
>JALTPW010000531.1 GCA_026999335.1 Chromatiales bacterium | reverse complement strand
CTGCCGAGGACGGTTAACAAACCAGAGGGCTACAAGGCCGAAGCGCCCAACCAGGTTTGGAGCTGGGACATCACCTATCTGGCGTCATCGATTCTGGGGGTTTTCTACAGACTCTACCTGATAGAAGATATTTTTAGCCGTAAGATCGTTGGCTGGGAAGTGCACGAAGAGGAGAACGCTGAACATGCAAGCTGCCTGATTCGTAAGGCTTGCCTTGCTGAAGGAATTCACCAGGAAGGGCTAGTGTTACATTCTGATAACGGAAGCCCGATGAAGGGAGCCACCATGCTGGCGACGCTACAGAAGCTGGGTGTTGTGCCCTCATTTAGCCGCCCCTCAGTGAGTGATGACAACCCCTATTCTGAAAGTCTGTTTCGTACGCTGAAGTACACGCCAGCCTATCCGAGCAAGCCCTTCGAGAGCATCGAAGCAGCTCGTCAGTGGGTCCATAAGTTTGTACGTTGGTACAACGAAGAGCATCGGCATAGTGCTATTCGTTATGTCACTCCAGGCCAGCGCCACAGAGGAGAAGATACAGTGATATTGAAGGAGAGAAAGGCGGTCTATGAGGCTGCGAAAGAGAAGAATCCACAGCGCTGGTCAGGCGATATCAGGAACTGGAATCCGGTGGCTGAAGTATGGCTCAACCCACCGAAAGAAGTACGTGCCGGAGAGCAAAGTTTGCCTGAGGTTGCGTGAAGAAAACCGGACATCTTTGTTGACAAACGCCGGAGTCATGCCGTATGCACCGGGTTTTATCGCTCCAACCTGGCCGTGCTCACCACCGTCGTCACGAGGGGAAACCGCGACAGTTATTTATTAACCCGACTACAGGAACAGGCCAATGGCCCAACCATTGTCTACGTCACCCTGCAACGCACCGCTGAAGCCGTGGCCAGGCAACTTGCTCAAGCAGGCTTCCATGCCCGTGCTTATCACGCGGGCATGAAGGATGGACAGCGTAGCAAAACACAGGAGTGGTTCATGGGATCTGATGATGCCATCGTAGTCGCCACCATCGCCTTTGGCATGGGAATAGACAAGTCGAACATTCGCTATGTTTATCA
>JALTPW010000530.1 GCA_026999335.1 Chromatiales bacterium | reverse complement strand
CTCTTGATTCAATTACCCAGTATCACCAAAATTGGCAATATTGATAACAAAAAACAAAATTCCTCTTGAAAATAACGGGGGAGCGGGGTCAGTTCTCGCATTGTAACATCCAGCGATAATGTTTATAAATTACAAATGTTATAATGCGAGAACTGACCCTCTTGATTCACTCTTGATTCATTGAGCATGGAATGCTATCTGCTGTTCATGCAATAGTTGTACATCAAACAGATGCGCCAACTGCTCAACATACTTTTAATGGGTATAAAGCAGGGGGTAACGGTGCACATTTTTTAATAGAGAAAAACGGTCTAATTTATCAGACTGCTAGTATACATAAACGTTGCTACCACGTAGGCCGTTTAATTAAATCAAAGTGCCTTACTATAAATAAAAATAGTTGCAATAACACCAGTATGGCAAAAATTCTTGCTATGTCTTGGGTCAATCAGATTAAAGCGCTTGACGCTCATGAACGCACAAAGTCATATCCTCATCGCTACCCAGTAAACAGCGATTCTATTGGTATAGAAATAGTTGGAAAACACATAGACAAAAAACATACCAAATCATTACCGCGCAACAAAATATATCACTTCAGTGGTTAATAGGCTAGCTTTACAATCACTTTAGCCTTACATCTAGCGATGTATACAAACACCCAGAAGTCTCATATAAAAATCCTGGCGAAGCAAGTACGGCGGCTTGGAAATGAATACCAAATCAATTATTGCTGTAGCCGCTATATTTTTGCGCCTCTTGTGCAAGCATAAGTTTCCAGAATGACAAAATTACAGATGTATATGTAGCTGATTTTGGTTCAGAAGATATTGAGCGATGCCGCCCTTCAGATGTAGATTTAAGTCATAGCGAAGCAAGAGAATTCTTCCTTCGAGCCCGGGAAGTTAATTATGAAGTTATACATGATCATTACAATTATGCACCATGTTATATAGAGGGGACATTAAAGTATAAATCCATGAACTGCGAATGGGAAATTCGCGCTGGTGCTACAGGTCAAATCAAGTGCAACCGGAATATCTACTACTTTGTATGCGATACATGCGA
>JALTPW010000529.1 GCA_026999335.1 Chromatiales bacterium | reverse complement strand
CGCGATGCCGACTGGAGCACCAGCAGCAACATCCGTGTCGAAGTGGTGTGCGATGCGACGGTGGCTGGGGCCATCGCCGGACATCTTCGGGAGCACTACTACGCCAACTATGCCATGATCCTGTTCATGTGCGATGTGGACGTGGTGCGCCCGGAAAAATTCTGACGGTACATGAAAGAAACACCGCACTAATGTGCTGTAACGTATAAAGGGTACCTAATCAGAACAAGCTCACCAGCAAACGGCACATCCGTAGCTGGAGTTGGCGGAAGATATAGTTTCTTTCGGACTGTCCCGGGTCAGGGCGTCGTTGCATCCTCGTGTTGGGATATCAGAAACGCCTGGAAAGCCTTTGTCACGGGCGCCAGGAACTTTTGCTCCGGGTAGACCACATACCACTGGCGCTCAAGCGGGAGTCCCTGTACGTCGAGCAGGACAAGGTCGCCTCTGACCAGTTCGGCCTGCACCGTGCTTTTGGCGAGAATGGTGATCCCGAGCCGCCCCGCAACGGTCTGTTTGATGGCTTCGTCACTACCCAGTTCCATGCGTATTCTGAGTTCTGTCTTGTGCTGCCGGAAGAAATCTTCATAGGCACGGCGCGTGCCGGATCCCAGCTCTCGGGAGATGAAGGACTCGTTGCCCAGGCGGGCAGGCGGGATCGCAGATTGACTGACCAGAGGATGTCCGGGATAGGCGACTGCAACCAGTTGGTTGAGGGCGAAGGGCGTTGCGGTGAGCTTGAGATTTTTGGGTGGTTGTCCCAGGATGTATAGATCATCCTGGTTGTGGCTGAGCCGTTCCAGAATGGCTTTGCGGTTACCGACGAACAGTGATACATCAATGTCCGGATGTTGCTCGCTGAATTCGCCCAGCAGGCGCGGCACAAAATATTTTGCGGTGGTAATGATGGCAAGCCGCAAGCTGCCTTTTTCCAGGCCCTGCAGTGCTGCCAGTTCCTGTGTGAGTCGTTCCATGCGTTCGAACAGATCCCGGCAGGTCAATGCCACTGCATTGCCGGCATCGGTGAGATAAAGCTTTTTGCCGACCTGCTCTATCAACGGCTGGCCTGCCGCTTCCGCCAACTGTCTGACCTGGATCGAAACCGCCGGTGGTGAAAGATGGAGCGCGTCGGCGGTGCGGGTGATGCTCATATGCACCGCCAAGGCATCGAATATCTCTAGCTGGCGGAGGGTTGCATGACGTATTGACATGTAGTAAACAGTAGGCCCGTTAAGATTCGTTAAAGTGGTTAAGATCAGTTAGAGTAGGAAAAATTAGAATTTCAGGAGGTAATAATGAGGCCATATGATAGTTGACCTCCATGAAGCTCATCATTAAACATATACTAAAGGACAATTTAAGCAATTTAAACTGTTATTTATCATGCGGCTCCATGACAATGCAGTCCAAGCTTAGTTTTCACTACAGAATAAGCGGCATGAGTACAGGGTTGTTATTCGTCGTTCATTCATCCAATGCAGTCCAAGCTCATTCACTGCTAAGCGACATGGGCACAGGTTTGTTATTCGTCGTTCATTCATCATTGCACTAGAGAGGGTACTTCCTAATGAGCAACACTTACCAAGCGGGCGTGAAAGAGTACCGCGAAAAGTACTGGACCCCAGATTACGTTCCGCTCGATACTGACCTGTTGGCCTGCTTTAAGGTCACCGGCCAGCCGGGCGTACCTAACGAGGAAGTGGCTGCTGCCGTGGCTGCTGAGTCATCAACAGGTACCTGGAGTACTGTCTGGTCAGAGTATTTGACCGATCTCGAATATTACAAGGGCCGTGCCTATCGCATCGAAGATGTGCCGGGTGATCCGGAAGCCTTCTACGTTTTTATTGCTTATCCCATCGATCTGTTCGAAGAGGGTTCAGTGGTTAACGTGCTGACTTCGTTAGTGGGTAACGTTTTTGGCTTCAAGGCGCTCAGACATCTGCGTCTGGAAGATATTCGCTTCCCGATTGCCTACATCAAAACTTGCATGGGTCCACCGAGCGGTATTCAGGTTGAACGTGACAAGATGAACAAGTATGGCCGTCCATTACTGGGCGCTACGATCAAACCCAAGCTGGGTTTGTCGGCAAAGAACTATGGTCGTGCCGTGTACGAATGCCTGCGCGGTGGTTTGGACTTCACCAAGGACGATGAGAATGTCAACTGTCAGCCTTTCATGCGTTGGCAGAACCGTTTTGAATTTGTTGCCGAGGCTGTCCTCAAGTCCCAGGAAGAGACGGGTGAGCGCAAGGGTCACTACCTGAACGTCACCGCCGCTGATCCTGAGCAGATGTATGAGCGTGCCGAGTTCGCCAAGGAATTGGGGCAGCCGATCATCATGCACGATTTCCTGACGGCTGGCTTCACGGCCAACACAGGTCTGGCGAAGTGGTGCCGTAAAAACGGTATGTTGCTACACATTCACCGTGCCATGCATGGTGTTATCGATCGCCATCCGAAACATGGTATCCATTTCCGCGTGCTGGCCAAGTGCCTGCGTCTTTCCGGCGGTGACCATCTGCACACGGGTACCGTGGTGGGTAAGCTTGAAGGTGATCGCAATGCGACGCTGGGCTTTGTTGATCAGTTGCGCGAGTCATTTATTCCTGAAGATCGTGCACGCGGTATCTTCTTTGACCAGGACTGGGGCTCAATGCCGGGTGTCTTCGCGGTAGCCTCTGGTGGCATCCATGTCTGGCACATGCCCGCCCTGCTCGCCATCTTTGGTGACGATGCGGTATTCCAGTTTGGTGGTGGAACCCAGGGCCATCCGTGGGGCAATGCTGCGGGCGCCGCTGCAAACCGTGTTGCGCTGGAAGCCTGCGTCAAGGCGCGTAACGAAGGGCGTGAGCTTGAGCGTGAGGCGAAGGAAATTCTCACCGAAGCCGCCCGCCACAGTCCAGAGCTGGCCATCGCAATGGAGACCTGGAAAGAGATCAAGTTCGAGTTCGATACCATTGACAAGCTGGATGTTAAGTAAACAGCCGTTAGCGAACCGAAGCTAAATTAATATGAGGAAATTATGATGACTGGCACGCATGAACTGGGCGACTACCAGACCACTCCTACGCTGGAGACTTTCAGTTTCCTGCCCAAACTGACCCAGCAAGAGGTTGAAGCGCAGATAAACTACATTATCGCGCAGGGCTGGACCCCATCGATTGAGCACGAACATCCAAGCCGTGCATTCAATCATTATTGGACAATGTGGAAGCTGCCGTTTTTCGGTGAAACAAGCCTTGATCGCGTACTTGATGAGTTGGAAGCTTGTCGCCGCTCCTACCCGGATCACCATGTCCGTTTGCTCGGCTACGATACCTACACCCAAAGTCAGGGTGTCTGTTTTGTGGTTTACGAGGGTCGCGGCTAGGGACTCCATGGTAGCTGCCCCAATTTTGGGGCAGTTACTGACAAGGTTCGAACACAGCAAACAACGTGACGGGGTTTACGATGGCACAGACTGTCAACAAAAACGGTAGCGGACGCCAGGCTGCACTCGCCAGGCGCCAAGCCTTGAGCAGTGGCGGTAAGGCGACAGCTAACAGCACGGTTTCCGCGACAACCGCGAAACCTGCCGCTTACTCAAGCTCTGTGAGTACAACGGGGCGTGCCGCTTCCGTGGCTCGCCGCCAGGCAATGTCCACGGGTGGTAAGCGCAGTGTGAGCAGTCATGATCGTGTGCGGATGCCGCCGGCTCCTGTTGCAGCGGGAACGCCTGTGCAGAAAAAAGATGCACAAGGCGCATCGAGCAGGCGGCCAACAGCTGTTGCTGCCGGAAGGCCTTCTGCTGTCAGCGTGAGCAGCAGTCGTGCTGTGGTGATCGCTCGTCGACAGGCAATGTCAGCGCATGGCAAGAGCAGCGTGAGCAGTCGTGATCGGGTGCGTGGCCCAGAATCTACAGGAAAAAAGATGACGGACGCGGGGACAGGAAAGTCGCCCACAGATTGTGGTTGTGGTTGCAAAGGAGACTGCAACGGAGACAACGTTGCCGAGGTATCGACGACTGGCGCCAGATCGCGTAAACCGCAACGCTCAGTAAAGCGACGGACGACGGTGCAGGCCAGTGCCGCGAACAACAGCCGCGTGACTGCGTTGGCACGTCGTCAGGCAATGTCTGCCCGTGGTAAGGCGGGTGTGAGCGCCAACGGTATGACCGCCGCGCAAACCGTGCGGGTGGCCAATCCCCTGATTTCCGGTCGTGAACTGGCTCAGGCACTGCGTACGCAGCGTAGCCGACAGGGTAAGACCGGACAGAAAAAGAGTTCTCCCTGTGGCCGTATTCGGCCGCCAAAGAACGCCTCGGTCGGTGCGGCACAAGATGCACCCTGGAAAGTGGGTGCAGGTGAAACCAGTCAGGGTCAGATGGTTACCGGCACCATGGTGGGCCGTAGTCACAAGACCACGGGTGACGAGCCCAGTACCTGTCGTGATGTGACGGGCACCGAATATATGGGCGCGGATATTTTTCGTGACTTCTGTCAGTCCGAGCCTAACAAAATGTCGCCCAAGGTGGGTCTCAGCGCTACCCTTCGTGGCAACGCGGTGACCGGCAATGAGCTAGGACGCAGCCACCATGTTACCGGTGATGAGCCTGGCAGCTGTCAGCAGGTGACGGGTGTTGAATACTTGGGGGCAGGGCATGCAGAGACCTTCTGCGGCGCTCGATCTGAGTCTGCTCCCACCCCGGCTCCAGCCAAAGTGGCGCGTGCCGAAACCCGCAAGGGTAAGTCGGTGACCGGCAACAAGGTGGGTCGTTCATCCAAGGTAACGGGCGACGAGTCCGGTGCCGGGCGCGAACTGACCGGCAGCCAGTATATGCAGACGGGTGAGGATCAGATGCCGGCCAAAGTGCCGACCAAAGTCGGCCTCACCAACACTCTGCGCGGTGGTTCCGTGACCGGTACCATGGTCGGGCGCAGCGAACGGGTTACCGGCGATGAGCCTGGCAGTTGTCGCATTATCAGTGGCGATGACTACGTCGGCGGGGAACAGTACCGTGATTTTTGCGCCAGTACGCCGGCACCGCAGGACGCCAAAGTGGGTGCGTCACAGACATTTAACGGTAAGGTGGTGACGGGTACCATGACCGGACGCTCCGGCAAGGTCACGGGTGACGAACCCGGTACCTGCAAGGCGATTACCGGCACGGGCTATGCGGGTGCGGAGCAATACTACGATTATTGCAAGCCAGAGGCGTCAGCCATCGCTGCGGCGCGTACTTCTGTGCAACGGGGCACCGCGGGTGCCGTGATGACCGGCCAGCAGCCGGGTATCGGTGGCAAAATGACCGGGACTGAAAAGGGCAGCTGTGAGTCATTGACGGGTACGCCTTATATCGGCGCCGACCAGTATGCGGGTGCCTGTGCGGCGACTGCTGCGGAACCCGCCAGTCCGGATTTTCCACAGTCGCTGAGTAGTGAAGATGCGCCGTGGGGACAGTTCAGTATTGCCAACATGGCCGCCCGGACTGCGCAAGACAATCAGGGGGGTGTCACGGGTACCCGTTATGCCCAAGGCCAAATCACTGGGCCATTCGGTATGGCCACGGGCAAGGTAACGGGCACTGAAGACTTTCGTTCCGCCCGTGCCACTCAGGGTGCAGTACGCGCAGAATCACCGCGAGCGGTGCCGGAGACGGTGGCGAGTGTCGAGGGTCGCGTGAAGTCCCGCATCAGTGGCGAAGGCAACGGTTCAAAGATCACCGGTAACGACTGGGATACCGGTGACCTTGTCACCGGCACTGAAGGCAGATCCGCCATGCGGCGTAATCCAACCCGCCGCGGTAGCGCAATCGCCCCAACCCCGCCGAGAAAAAGAAATGAAAGCTTGAGCGAACCTGTGAATAAAGTGACAGGTAGTAGTGGCAGTACCGAAAAAGGTTCTCTGGTGACCTACTCGGGGGGCGCGCGGGGCTAACCCCGATTTAAGCCGCAATGCTGAGTTCACGTCGCAATCATCCGCGCTCGCTCTGCTGGTCGCAGACAACGGTGCCTCTGGGTAAATCCAGCAGCCAGTCGAACTCGTTCAGGCGAGGCACGATTGGTACGGCACGACCGGCTGTACCGCAGGCACAGGGCGGGCATGGTAGCCATTCACTGACACGCGTTGATGAGAATCAACAGTTGTTTGATTATGAGCGGCGCGTGAAGGCTTCCTTTGATGCCATTGTTCCCGTCCTAAAACGGATTTCTGCGCTGCAACATGAAGAAGGGTTTGAGGTGCAGGCGCAAGCTATTGCGCGTCAACAGTTGGGTTTTGATCTTCCTGCGGAGATTCTGGGAGATGCCTGGGTCGATCAGCTCGATATGCGCCGCCTGTTTGCTGGCTGCCTGTTCGAAACCTACCGTCGTTTTTGTGACGAGTTTTTTACTGAGGATCCGCTGGGTTCAGAGAAAGAAGAGCAGGCATTTCATGCCTTTCTTCAAGACTGTGGGTTTCACACACTGGACGTGTCGCCCTGCGCCGATGGACGGCTCGCGCATGTGATTCGCTATGTATTGCGCTTGCCTTATCGTGCCGTGCGCCGCAAGTCTTATGCGGGCGCCATGTTTGATGTTGATGACAGCATTCAAAAATGGGTGGAAACCGAGATGCTGCGGCTTCGTGAAGGCCAGGCCAATGGCAGCGACATGCCGACGCGCTATCTCAAGGTGGCGGTCTATCACTACAGTTCAGGTGATCCTGACAATCAGGGTTGTGCCGCGCACGGTTCCGATGCGACCCGTGCCGCACAGGGCGGGCTTGATCAGCTGTGTGCTTTCCGCCAGGCGGTAGAAAACAGTTTTTGCTGTGGTGCCTCAATTGACCTGTTACTGATAGGGCTGGATACAGATACCGACGTGATTCGCGTGCATGTGCCGGATGCCAGCGGTGATATTGATCTTGAGCGTTACCTTGATGCCGGTGATGCTCGCCAAGAGACCCTGCGCTTATCTGCTTACGAAGCAGAGGCACGCATCACCGAGCTGGTCTACGCCACAGCTGATAACGTTGCCCCGGGTATGGCGAAACTGATTACCCGGCTGATGGTCAACAATTTTTCGCAGATCGATTACGTGCGCGCTTTCCACGGCGAACACTACGAGGACATTGGCCACGCCGAGCGTTTTATCGGTGCGGGTATTGGTTTTGAGGAAGTGCAGCTACGTAACCTGACCTATTTTGCCTACCTCGACACCGTCGAAGAGGCTACGCAGGATCTCGATGTCGGGGTGAGTATTTTTTCCAAGCTCAACGTCTCGCATGGCCTGCCTATTCCGGTGGTGGTGCGTTATGACTACCACGGCCAGGTACCGGGCGCACGTGAGCGTGCGGTCAAACGTTGTGCCCGTGTGACGGAGGCGTTGACCACGCGTTACGCAAAGCTCGCCGAGAGTGGCTTGCTACACACCTTGCAGGTGGTTCGCGACTGTAACATCGGTGGCCGCATCGAGGTGTTGGCTTGTTCGGTCAACGCACAGGCCACACAGGAAGCCCACTGATGAAGATTTGTCAGATTGTAAGCCCTCTGGTGTCGACCAATCGTATCCAGACTCTTGAGCACAAGCATCTGCAGGTGGTGCGTGATGGCAGCGCGCTTTTGGTTGCCGTTGATAGTGTCGGCTGCGTGCCTGGCGACTGGGTGATCTGTGTCGGCAGTTCCGCTGCACGCGAGGCTGCGGGCAGCAAAGAGTACCCGAGCGATTTCACCATCGTTGGCATCATCGACTACTGGCCACCGGAAGGGGATGCACTGAAAGAGGCTGAGAGCTGATGGAGATTTTACAGGTCGAGGCACCGCTAGTGTGTACTCAGCGCATACCCGGCCTCAAATTGATCAGTCTGCGGGTGCTGCGCAACCGCGAAGGTAAACGTCTGGTGGCAGTCGACCCGGTCGGCGCCCATGAGGGCAACTGGGTGTTCACCGTGAGTGGTTCGGCTGCACGTTATGCAGCAGGCGATTTCGGGATTCTGACCGATCTCACCATTGCCGGCATTATTGATCAAGAGAGCATAAACGACTGCTTGGCCGACCAGGCAGGGTAGATTTTCAATTATTTTTTACACCCACTAAATGATAGAACCAAGTCAGCAGGAGATACTAAAGATGGCAAGCGACAATTACGGCATTGCACTGGGCATGATTGAAACACGTGGGCTGGTGCCTGCAATCGAGGCGGCAGACGCTATGACCAAGGCTGCGGAAGTGCGCCTTATTGGTCGCGAGTTCGTCGGTGGTGGTTACGTCACCATTTTGGTGCGCGGTGAGACCGGTGCGGTCAATGCGGCCGTGCGTGCGGGTGCGGATGCCTGTGAGCGGGTAGGTGACGGCCTTATTGCCGCACATATCATTGCCCGCCCACACCGTGAGGTTGAACCCATTCTCGACAATAAATAAGACATAAGCGGTGCGCCGCACCGTGATGCTGACTGATTTATTTAACAATTAAGTAACGACGGAGAATAATCCAATGGCAAATGATAATTACGGTATTGCACTGGGTATGATTGAAACGCGTGGGCTGGTGCCTGCGATTGAGGCAGCAGATGCCATGACCAAGGCTGCGGAAGTGCGCCTTATTGGCCGCGAATTCGTCGGTGGTGGTTACGTCACGGTACTGGTACGCGGTGAAACGGGTGCGGTGAATGCCGCTGTTCGTGCGGGTGCAGATGCCTGTGAACGGGTAGGTGACGGCCTTATTGCCGCCCACATCATCGCTCGTCCGCATCGTGAAGTTGAGCCTGTATTACCCACAGGTAATGTTGGCAAAGCGGATTCTAAATAAGGTATTCGGGACTCGCTTATCAGGTCTCGCTTATCAGGTGTTGTTTTAGCTCGTTGAACCATTCCGCCTGGCCTCGCTAGGGAGAGATTGCATAGTTTGTTTATGTGCCTCAAACCATTGCGCACCAGGTGGGTGTTTTAATCGACCCAAACCGGGGACTTGTTTTTGCGAGCCCGTAATTTATTGAACAGGAGAACCAAGCCATGACCAACGACAACTATGGTATTGCACTAGGCATGATCGAGACCCGCGGGCTGGTGCCCGCCATCGAGGCAGCAGACGCCATGACCAAGGCCGCAGAAGTGCACCTTGTTGGCCGCGAGTTCATCGGCGGTGGTTATGTTACCGTGCTGGTGCGTGGCGAGACCGGAGCGGTGAACGCGGCGGTGCGTGCGGGTGCAGATGCCTGCGAACGGGTGGGTGACGGCTTGATCGCTGCGCATATTATCGCTCGTCCCCACAGTGAAGTGGAGCCGGTACTCAAGGGCTTTACAGGCAAGCGCGCTACTTAATCGGGATTTGCCATCATGCTCTACACCAGCGCTGATCGGCACGTCCTCGGTTATCTTGGCCGGGCGCTGAGCCTCGAGTTTTCAGCGGTGCAGCAGTACAGTACCCAAGCACGCCTGGTGGCAAGCTGGGGGCTGGACGATGCTGCACGGCGCCTGAGCCAGGAGGTCAGCGAAGAGCTGGGGCATGTCGATCGCATCATTGCCCGCATGTTGGCACTCGGTGTTGCACCCAATGCCTCACAACTCAGGCCGGCTCGGCTGGGTTCTACGCTGCGTGAACTGCTGCTGCAAAATCACAGTTTTGAAACAGAAATTGTACAGCTGTACGATAATGCCACTCGCTATTGCGCCGCTGCAGGCGACCACGATAATCGCTTGTTTTTCGAGACGCTCCTGGTGGAAGAGAGGCACCATGTTGATGAGGTTGCTCGCTGGCTCGAGGAGCTGGAAGGTTCTGTCGCCAGAGTCAGAGTGGCGGCGGAACGTGCCACTTTCTGAGGAGCTGCCATGAACGAGGAGTGGCGGGAACGCAAGCGTCCCAATCGCCTGGAAAAGCGCTACGGATTTGCGGATTACGAAGCATTGCGCGATTTTCTTGATCGTGCCGCAGAACTGTCGGAGCGCGAAAGCTTGTATCCGGACATGGGTTTTGGCCGCGATTATGTGAACATTACGATTAATGTCGCGGAAGGTGCGGAAGAGCTTGCGATGGAACAGCGGGATTTCGCCGTGCAGCTCGACGCGTTGTACAACGCAAACGCCAGCCCCTGAGATTGTCATCATGTCTGTGATCGTGCTGGTTGGTAACAAAGGTGGCGTGGGCAAGACCACGCTTAGTCTGAATCTGGCGGCTGCCTTTGCCCGCAACGAGCCGACGGTGATACTCGATGCCGATCCACAGGGCTCAGCCTTGCAATGGTACGCCAACAGTGAGTACGAGGAGCTACTTCCCCCCGTATTTGCGACAGCCGCTGATCTTGATGCGCAGGTTGTCGATTTGCAGACGCGCTACCGCCGCATCATCATTGATTGTCCACCCTCGGTACTGGCACCGCAGACACATGCCGCACTGCGAGTTGGCGATTTTGCGCTGATTCCGGTGCAACCTTCTCCGCTCGACCTATGGGCGATGGTGCATTTGGAGCGCGCACTTGAACAGGCGCGCGAAGTTAATCCCGGCTTGGCGGCTTTACTGGTTATCAGCCAGCTTGAAGCACGCACGACCCTGTCACGGCTGATGCCCGATGCGTTGGCGGAACTGGAGATAGCGGTGGCGGCCACGGCGATCCGACGCCGCGCCGTGTACCGCGCCAGTGCGCTGGAGGGCAGGAGTGTTTTTCATATGGGCCGACGCGGTGCAGCTGCGGCAGCGGAACTCGATCAATTGATCAG